>NZ_JBPQTW010000026.1:0-55734 GCF_051386535.1 Streptomyces sp. URMC 127 | reverse complement strand
CCGCCGCGTTCAGGTCGTGCAGGGACAGCAGCGTCGTGCGGCGCTGCGCCCGCAGCAGCGCCAGGAGTTCGACCTGGTGCAGGACGTCCAGGTGGTTCGTCGGCTCGTCCAGGACCAGCACCTGCGGGTCCTGGGCCAGCGCCCGGGCCAGCAGCACCCGCTGGCGCTCGCCGCCCGACAGCGCCGAGAAGCGCCGCTTCTCCGCCCCCGCGAGCCCGACGCCCGCCAGCGCCGCCGCCACGATCTCCGCGTCGGCGCGGTCCTCGCCCGCGAACGCCCGCTTGTACGGGGTGCGGCCCATGGCCACCACCGCCCGTACCGAGAGCTCGAAGTCGCTGCCGCGCTCCTGCGGGAGCGCGGCCACCCGCCGGGCCGACTCGGCCGCGGTCAGCGACGCGATGTCCGTGCCGCCGACCAGCACCCAACCCGCGTGCGGGCGCAGATAGCGGTAGACGGTGCGCAGGACCGTCGACTTGCCGCTGCCGTTCGGCCCGACCAGACCGGCGATCTCGCCCTCCTCCGCGACGAGGTGCACCCCGGAGACGACCGTCCGCCCGGACAGGGACACCTCCAGGTCCTCGATCGCGATCCTCATGCCGCTCGTCCCACCCGTTCCGCCCGTCCCTTCCGTCCTGCCCGGCCGGTCCGTCCTGCCCGGCCGGTCCGTCCCGCCTGTCCTGTGCGTCCCGCCTGTCCCGTCCACTGTCGTCAACCCCTCTCCACCAGGCGCCTGTCCAGCAGGTACAGCAGCGCCGGCGCACCGACGAGCGCCGTGACGACACCCACCGGCAGCTCCTGGTCCGGCAGGGCCGTACGGGCCACCAGGTCGACCACCACCAGCAGGACGGCGCCGAACAGCGCGGCCACCGGCAGCAGGACGCGGTGCGCGCCGCCCACGACCATCCGGCACACGTGCGGCACCATCAGCCCCACGAAGCCGATCGCGCCCGAGACCGACACCAGCACTCCGGTGAGCACGCTCGTCACCACGAACAGCTCACGCCGCAGCCGCGTCACGTCCACGCCCAGCCCCGCCGCGGTCTCGTCGCCCATCAGCACCGCATCCAGCGCGCGGGCCCGGGCGAGGAGCGCGGCGAGGCCGAGGAGCACGGCCGCGGCCGGCACGCCGAGCGTGGACCACTGCGCGCCGCCGAGGGAGCCCATCAGCCAGAACAGCACGCCGTGCGTCTGCTGGTCGTCGCCGGCCTGCAGCACCAGGTAGTGCGTGAAGCCGGACAGGAACTGGCCGATGCCGACGCCCGCCAGCACCAGCCGCAGCGGCGAGAACCCGCCGCCGCGCCGCGCCATCGCCCACACCAGCGCGAACGACGCGAGCGCGCCGGCGAACGCCGCCGCCGAGAGGCCGAGCCCCAGCAGCCCGCCCGCGCCCGCCCCCAGCACGATCGCCGCGACCGCACCGAGCGAGGCCCCGCTGGAGATGCCCAGCAGGTACGGGTCCGCGAGCGGATTGCGGACGAGGGCCTGCACGGCGGTGCCCACCAGGCCCAGTCCCGCGCCCACCACGGCCGCCAGCAGCGCCCGCGGCACCCGCAGCCGCCACACGATCAGGTCCTGGGTGCCCGGCACCGGCTGCCGGCCGGTGACCCCGCGCACCACCGAGGACCACACGTCGGCGAGCGGCACGTCCGAGGAGCCCAGGCACACCGAGGCCGTCAGCGCGACCAGCAGCGCGGCGCCCAGCGCGGCCGCCACCCACGGCGCCCGCGCCCCGGGCTCGCGCTCCTGCGCCCCCTCCGCGGCCGCCGTGGTGAGCGCCGCCATCTACTTGACCCGGTCCGGGTGCAGGGTGTGCGCGATCTCGCGGACGGTGTCCGCGCTGCGCACGCCGCCGATCGTGGTCCGCTCGGAGCCGATGCGCAGGAAGCGCCCCTCCTTCACCGCCGTGAGGTCCTTCGTGGCGGGGAAGGTCCGCAGGAACTCGGCGGCCTCGTCGAAGGCCTTGGCGTTCGCCTCCTCGCTGCCGCGGTTGCGGACGCCGAGCTGGATCCAGTCGGGGTTCTTGGCGACGACGTCCTCCCAGCCCACCGGCTTGAAGTCGCCGTCGCAGCCGTCGAAGACGTTGCGGCCGCCGGCCATGCCGATCACGGCGTTGGCGACCTGCCGGTTGCAGACGGCCATGGGCTGCTTGGTGCCCGCGTCGTAGTCGAAGAAGAAGTACGAGGGCCGCTTCTCCGCGGGGACGTCCTTGAGGGCGTCGCGCACGGCGCCCGTCTTCTTCCGCATCTCCTGGACGAGCTCGGCGGCGCGCGCGGAGGTGCCGGTGACCTTGCCGAGCTCCTCGATGTCGGCCTCGACGCCCGAGAGGTCCGTCCGCGGGGTCTTGTTCATCGCCGCGCAGGCCGTCGACTTCAGGAAGACGTGCTTGATGCCGGCGGCCTTGAACTCCTCGGCCGTCGGCGCGTCGCCCGCCTTGCCCATGTTCTTCATGGACGAGAACGCGTCGACGTAGAGGTCCGCGCCCGAGCCGAGCAGCTTCTCCTTGGGGATCACCGTCTTCCCCAGCACGGGCACCTTCGCCGCCCGGTCCGCGTACTGCCCCGGCATGGCGCCGTTGCCGGGCGGGAAGCCCGTGCCGGCCGCCTTGTCGCCCGCGCCCAGCCACATGAGCAGCTCCAGGCCCGCGGCGTTGCTGGTGACGATCTTCTTCGGCGCCGCGTCGAAGGTGGTCTTCGCGCCCATGCAGTCCGTGACGCTCACCGGGAAGCCGGACCGGGCGCCGGCCCCGGCGCCGTCGGTCTTCTCCGCCTCACCGCCGCCACCGCCACCGCCGCCGCAGGCCGTCGCCGACAGGGCCACAGCGGCCAGGACACCGCACCACGCACGAGGGCGCATCAGACAACTCCAGGAAGTTCCGGTTCGCAACGGGCCCGCCGGTGCGGTCCCGGATCAGGTAGTCGGACCGCGGGAGCGCCGGGTTCCCGCGTGTCGCGAAGAACCGCGACGTAGGCTGCATCGAACGCCCTGCCGACGGCGCGCGGCGCGCCCCGGGGCGGATCCGACAGGCTGAGGGAGACCGTGATGGCGGATGCGACGGACGTGACGGATGCGACGGCCGCGGCGGGGGCGGCGGAGGCGGCGGAGGCCCTGCCCGGGGCGGAGCAGCCCGCCCGTCAGCTCAAGGAGATGCCCACCGACTGGCGGCGCGCCCTCGCGATCGTCGCCCACCCCGACGACCTCGAGTACGGCGCCTCCGCCGCCATCGCCACCTGGCTGGACGAGGGCCGCGAGTGCGTCTATCTGCTGGCCAGCTCCGGCGAGGCCGGGATCGACACCCTCTCCCCCGCCGAGGCCGGGCCGCTGCGCGAGCGCGAGCAGCGGGCGAGCGCCGCGGCCGTGGGGGTGGCGACCGTCGAGTTCCTCGGCCACCCCGACGGCGTCATCGAGTACGGCACGGCCCTGCGCCGCGACTTCGCCGCCGCGATCCGCCGCCACCGCCCCGAGCTCGTCCTGACGCTCAACCACCACGACACCTGGGGCGGCACGTACTGGAACACGCCCGACCACCGCAACGTCGGCCGGGCCGTCCTCGACGCCGTCGCCGACGCCGGCAACCGCTGGATCTTCCCCGACCTCGCCGAGGAGGGCCTCGTGCCCTGGGACGGCGTGCGCTACGTGGCGGTGGCCGGCTCCCCGCAGCCCACCCACGCCGTCGACGCGAGCAGCGGCCTGGAGCGGGCCGTCGCCTCGCTCCTCTGCCACCGCACGTACATCGAAGCGCTGACGAAGGAGGATCCGGAGACGTACTGCCGGACGTTCCTGGAGGGCGGCATGCGGGGCGTCGCGGCGCGGTTCGGGGGGCGGCAGGGCGTGGCGTTCGAGCTGTTCAGCCGCTGACGGGGGCGCGGGCGGCGAGCCCGGCGCGAACCCCCGCCCGTCGTCGGCGACGTCGAGGACGACCTGGTCGCCCAGGTAGCTCAGGGTGAGGGCGGCCGTCGCCGCGCCGGCGTGCTCGCGGACGTTCGCCAGGGCGCCCTGGGCGATCCGCAGCAGCGCGGCCCGCACCCCGTCCGGGAGCGCGACCGGCGTCCCGTCGAGGTGGAAGAGCACGGGCACCCCCGTCCCCTCGGCCGTCTCCGAGGCGGCCAGCGCTCGCAGCGCGTCCTCCAGCCGTGCGCCGCCGTCGAACTGCGGAGCGGCCAGGTCGTCGACGAAGCGGCGGGCCTCGGCCAGGCCGCGGGCGGCGATCTCGGCGGCGGTACGGGTGTGGCGCCGGGCGGCCTGCGGGTCCGCGTCCCAGGTGCGGTCCGCGGCCTGCAGCAGCATGCGCTGGCTGGACAGCCCCTGGGCCAGGGTGTCGTGGATCTCCATCGACAGCCGCTGCCGCTCGGCCAGCGCCCCCTCGCGCCGCTCGGTGGCGGCCAGTTCGCGCCGCGTGCGGACCAGGTCGCCGATCAGGGCGCGCTGCCGCTCCGTCTGGCGCTGCATGTGGAGGAAGACGGCGGTGGCGACCGCGGCCACGGCGGGCGGGGCGAGCACGAGGGTGGGGTCGAAGCCGTGCGACAGCCGGAGCTGGGCCACGACCACCAGACCGGTGAGGAAGGCGACCAGGAGGACGGCGGCGCGGGCCGGGAGGGTGCGCAGGCCGGTGTAGAGCAGGGGCACCGAGCACCACGCGAAGCTCGGCGCGAGCACGACGAGGACCACCCACGCCGCAACGACCGCGGTCAGCCACAGCAGCTGCGGCCCGGGGCGGGCGAAGGCCGGGCTCAGCACGTAGAGCAGGGCCAGCAGCACGCTGAGGGCGACGATCCACGGGTGCGGGGCTCTCCGGGGTGACGGATGAGGAAGCGCGCGAAGGAGGCGGAGAGGAGCAGGAAGAAGGCGGCGTGCATGACGAGGGCGAGGCGGCGGGCGCCGGGGTCGGTGCGGGCCTCGGCGCCGTTGCCGGGGCTGTCGTCAGGACTGGCTTCAGGGCCGGCGTCAGTGCCGGCGTCAGTGCCGGCGTCGGGGCCGTCGTCGGGAAGGGTCACCTCTTGTTCCTAACCCGCGCAGCGGGCTCCCGCATCAGCCGATCGGTTGACCCCGGGGGCAGCCGGGACGCCGATGCCCGCGGCGCGGGTGGCGCGAAGGATGGAGAGCGCAAGGAAAGCCGAGGAAGATCACTGGCCTGTTGAGGAGCCGAAATGAAGTCTGCGAAGCCCGCCGAGTCCGCGGAGTCCGCCGAGTCCGTCGAGTCCGCACAGTCCGCGCTGCGGAAGCTCTCCGTCCGCAGCCGGGTGCTCGTGGGCGCGGCCGGAGCCGCCGTCGTCGCGGCCGGCACGTTCGGGGCCGTCTCGGCGACGGCCTCGCCCGCGGCGGAGCGCCGGGCTCCGGTGTCCGTGGCCGGCAGCGGGGTGACCCAGTCCGCGCACCTGTCCGTGGACGCGGCGACGCGCGCCGCCCAGGCCGCGCTGGCCGCGGCGAAGCAGGAGGGCCAGAAGGTGTCCGTCGCGGTGGTCGACCGCAACGGCAACACGCTGGTGACCCTGCGCGGCGACGGCGCGGGCCCGCAGTCGTACGAGTCGGCCGTCCGGAAGGGCTTCACGGCCGTCTCCTGGAACGCCCCCACCTCGGAGCTCGTGGGGCGCCTCAAGAGTGTCCCGAACCTCAAGGACATCCCCGGCACGCTGTTCCTGCCGGGCGGCACGCCCGTCCAGGTCAAGGGCGCGCCGGTGGCCGGCATCGGCGTGGCCGGGGCGCCGAGCGGGGACCTGGACGAGAAGTTCGCCCGGGCGGGCGCGGCGGCGCTGGGCTAGCCTGCGGGGATGCCGCCGAGCCAGTAGAACGAGCCGGTAGAACGAGCCGGGAGCAGAGGGAGGGGCGCGTGCGGATCCTCACGATGCCGGAGCCGGAGACGCCGTCCGGGCTCCGGGCCCAGGTCCAGGCGCTGCAGGAGCAGGCGTGGCCCGGCGGCGGCCCCCACGACCCGGCCCTGCGGCCCTTGGCGATGCTGCTCGTCGCGCCGGACGGCGGCGTACGGGCGGCCCTGGACATCCTGTCCAAGGAGATCATTCACGGGGGCCGGTCGTACCGGGCGTCCGGCCTCAGCGCCGTCGTCACGGACACGGCACATCGGGGCAGGGGATACGGGCGGCAGCTGGTGGCCGCCGCCCGTGAGGCGATCGCCGCGAGCGGCGCGGACGTGGGGCTGTTCACCTGCGACCGTCCCCTGCGGGGCTTCTACGAGAGCGCAGGCTGGCAGGTCCTGCCGGGGACGGTGCTGATCGGCGGCACGCCCCGCGACCCGTTCCCGAGCGATCAGCCGGGCTTCGACAAGGTCACGATGGGCGCCTTCTTCACGGCACGGGGCCGGGGCGCCGCGGGCGCCTTCGAGCGGAGCCGCATCGGGCTGTACCCGGGCGAGGTGGACCGCCTGTGGTGACCGCCGGCCGTCACCGGTCCCGGCTCAGGACGGCGGCCGCTCCTCGGGCCGCTGCTCCTGTGCCCCCAGCTGCTCGTTGATCTTCTGCTGGGCGGTGTCGACCTGGCTCCGGTACTTGTCCCCCGTCCGGGCGTCGAATGCGTCGCCCGCCTTCTCGACACCCTGCCGGGTGGTGTCCTCATGGCCCTTGAGCAGGCCCTTGAGCTTGTCGAGCATGGACATGGCCGTCCTCCTCACGGAACGCTGACCCGACCAGCATCTCCGCATCCGGCCGCGCCCGCATCCGTGGGCACACCCCCGCGCTTCACCCTGTGCTGGTGTATCCGCAGCTCCAGCACTTGTACACGCCGTTGCCCATGTGCTGCATCATGTTCTGGCAGTTGGGGCAGGCCAGCGCGAGGTGTTTCAGGGGGCCGCCGCGCCCAGCTCCCTGGGGCACGCGGGGCAGACGCCGCGCACGATCACCGGGGACGTCGCGTCGCCGGGATTCTCCGCCACGACGACGACCCGCAAGGGCTGCCCGCACCCCGGGCAGAGCTCGGGCTCGCGGTCCCTGTCCCTGATCGCCGCTGCGAGAATGCGTTCGAGTGAGTCGCCGTCGTCCATGGTGCGTGAGTCCTGTCTCCACGGGTTCCCCTCCTTGGGTAACACGTACCCGCCCCGACGAACCCCAACTCCGCTGCTCAGCAGGTGGTTACGGAGTATGCGCAATCGGCCGGTCGTGTGGTATGGGCGAGCTGCTCGCCTTGGTTCTACCCACCTTGAGCGGCCTCCCAGCCCGGCCGGGCCCTCATGGCCTGCGGACAGCAGAGCCATGAGGGGCCTTCCGCCCCGGTGGTCACCGGGTGGCGGCCAGCGCCGGTTCGGCGGGGGCGGGCCGGGCGAAGGAGCGGTCGCAGTAGACCAGCGGGGCGCTGTCGCCGGAGTGCGCCGTCTCGACACGGCCGACCAGGATGCTGTGGTCGCCGCCGTCGAGGACCTCGTGCGTCGAGCAGGCCAGCCGGGCCGTGGCTTCCGCCAGGCCGGGCAGCCCGAACTCGCAGGGCACCATGTCGCCCGCGGCGAAACGGTCGGTGCCCGAGGCGGCGAAGCGCAGGGCGACGCCGGACTGGTCCTGCGCGAGGACGTTGACCAGGAACCGGTCCGTGTCCACGAACACCTCATGCGTGCTCGCATTCTTGTCCAGGCAGACCAGTATCAGCGGCGGGTCCAGGGAGAGCGAGCTGAAGGAGCTCGCGGTGAACCCCCGGCGCTCCCCGGAGGGGCTGACGGTGGTGACCACGGTCACGGGACCGGGCACCCGGGCCATGGCCCGGGTGAAGTCACGGGGATCGATGGGCATGGGGGGCGTCCACTCCTCACGTCGTGGCCGGCGCGGCGTCCAGCCACTCACCTGTCGGGGCGCCGAAGACGGGGCCGTCTCCGCGGTTGTCGAAGATGATCTCTCCCCGGCGCACGGTGACGTCGGGCCGTCCGGTGAAGGTCCAGCCCTCGTACGCCGACCAGCCGCACTTGGACCGGACGTGGCCGGCCGACATCATCCACACCGCGTCCGGGTCGAAGAGCGTGAAGTCCGCGTCCAGCCCGGGTGCGATGCTTCCTTTGCGCCCGGCGATGCCGAACAGCTCCGCCGGCCGCCGGGAGGCGAACCGTGCGATACGGGTCATGACCTCGTCCAGCGGCATGTCCGGGAACCGCCGGCGCATGCCGGTGAACACCGCGGTGAGGAGCTCCTGCACACCGGGCAGTCCGGGCGGGGAGTCCTGGACGGATCGCGTCTTCTCCTCCACGGTGTGCGGGGCGTGGTCACTGCCGATCGTGGCGACGGCGTCGTCGGCGAGCGCCTGCCACAGCCCCTGCTGGTCCCGCACCGAGCGGATGGCCGGGCTGAGGCGGATCCGCGCACCGAGCCTCTCGGTGTCGTCGGAGGAGAACGACAGGTGGTGGGCGGTCACTTCGTGAGTGACGGGCAGGCCGGCGTGGTGCGCGGCGCGCAGCAGCTCGGACTCCTCGGCGGAGGATACGTGCACCACATGGACGGACGTGCCGTGCTTGCGGACCAGTTCGATAACGCGGGCCGCGGCCACGATCCCACCGCTGCGGGGACGCGACGGTTCGTAGTCGCGGTACTCGGCGGGATCGCCCTTGAGCCCGTCGAGGAGGGAGAAGACGGCGTCGTCCTCCGCGTGCAGGACCACCCGCAGCCCGCGCTCGGCGGCGATCGCGAAGATGCGCTCCAGCACCTCGGGGTCCCGGATGACATGCGGGGCCGTGTGGTGCCCGGTCATGAAGACCTTCACGGACGTGGCCTGGCGCGGAGTGAGCCGGCGCAGGTTGTCCACGCTGGTCTCGGTCACACCGAAGTGGAACCGGTAGTCCACCAGGGACCTGCCCTCGATCAGGGCCGATTTTCCGGCCGCTGCCTCGGGCTCGGTCAGCGGCGGCTGCGTGTTCGGCATGTCGATGACCGTCGTCACACCGCCGGCCGCCGCGGCTCGGCTGCCGTGCTCCCAGTCCTCCTTGTAGAGCAGTCCGGGGGTCCGGAAGTGCACGTGGGAGTCGATGATTCCGGGCAGGAGGTAGCGTCCTTCGGCGTCGATCGTGCGGCGTGCGGGAAGGGCTTCCCCCGCCTCGTTGATCTTCGCGATGCGGCCGTCCAGGACGGCGACGCCGCCGGCCGTCACGCCCTGGGGAGTGACGACGCGGGCGTTGGTGACGAGCAGGTCGAATGCCGTTCCCGGCCGGGGCCCCGTGCCGGTCGTGGGCGCTGCCGCTGCGGTCACGTTCTTGTCCGTCCGTTTCACGCGGACCACCCGGCGCTCACCAGGTCCCTGCACAGGTCGTTGGTCGGCCCCATGTGGCCGACGGCCCGGGCGTCGCGGGCCAGCTTGTTGAGCTGGTGGCCGCGCAGGAAACCGGCGCTGCCGAGCAGCCGCAGGGCTTCCTGGCACACCTCTTCCGCGATCGTGGAGGCGATCAGCTTGCTGTACAGGGTGGTTGTGCCGGGCTCGGCGCCGTCCTTGCGGCCCGCCCGCTCCACGATGGCCCCGGCGGCTTCGGCACGTGCGGCGAGGTCGACCAGGCGGTGACGCACGGCCTGATGGCCGGCCGAGCCCCGGCGCTCGGCGTGGGCACGGGCCAGCCGGTAGGCGGAGGCGGCGATGCCGGCGGACACCGCCCCCAGCGTCGCGCCCGACTCGCGGACTCCGGCGATGATGGAGGCCGCCTTCCCGACCGGCCCGAGAACGGCGTCCTCTCCGACCCTGCAGTCGTTCAGTTCCACGAAGCCCGTGGCCGAGGCGCGCATGCCCACCAGGTCCATGCCCGTGTCGGCGACGAGTCCGGGGGTGTCGGCCTCGACCAGGAAGAAGGTCTGGCCGTCGCTGCCGTACGTGGTGTGCGTGTCGTCCGGGCGGGAGGACTGGGCGAGCACGAGGTAGATCCTGGCGAGGCCGGCACCCGTGGTGAAGGTCTTGGCCCCGTTCAGCCGCCACCCGTCGTCGTGGCGTTCCGCCGTGGTCGACAGGTTGCGCTTGTCCGCACCGGCCCCGCTCTCGCTCCACGCCGATGCGGCGAGCCATTCGCCGCTCGCCAGCAGCGGCAGGTAGCGGTCCTGCTGCGCGGGGGAGCCCCATTCGCCGATCCGTGCGCTGACCGCGTAGTGCTGGAAGAGGATGATGGCCAGGGAGGGGTCGGCCGTCGCGACGAGCTCGACCAGCCGGTTGGTGAGGACGGCGTCGCCGCCGAGTCCACCGTGCTCCGTGGGGATCGCGGCGCCCAGGATGCCCGAGGAGCGCAGCGCGGTGAGGACGTCCTCGGGCAGTTCCGCGGCGTCGTCGGCAGCGGAGGCGGTGGCGCGGAGGACTTCCAGCAGGGGCTCGTAGTGTCCGGCGAGGTGCTCCCGGGACGGGGTGGGGCTCAGACGGTCAGTGGCAGGCATGCCGGGTCCTCCTGGTAGTGGTAGTCCCGCAGGGGGACGATGTCGGTGGGTGCGGTGAGCCGGGCGAGCTTCCGGCTGACGCTGACCCAGTGCAGGACGTCGTCGGTGCCGTCCGCGGCGCCGGCGGCGGGGGTGATGGACGCCTTGGCGGCCGTGCCGCCGGAGACGGTCCCGATCTCGAGGAAGTCCCGTGCCAGCCCTGCGTCCCGGGCGAGGCGGGCGGGTACCGTGCCGGCGATGCCGGTGGCGGCCGTCAGGCAGATCGTGCCGGTCAGGGCCACGCTGGGGTGCCACTTGGGCACGGACACGGCCCGGACGGACAACCGTCCGGGGGCGTAGCAGCCCAGTGCGGCGATCTTCGGGAACGTGCCCGTCCTGGGCCAGTTCAGCAGGTCGGCGGCCGCTTCGCGGATGCTGAGCATGCGCTCGTAGACGTCGTCACCGGCGGCGAAGAGAGCCGGCTCGTCCTCAAGGCCCAAACGGCGGGCATCGACGAAGACGTACGGGTTTCCCATGGACACCAGGGACGCCTCGTGGACGCCGAAGGGGGTGACCAGCTGGTCCGTGGGCCGGCCGGTGAGCAGCAGGTCGCGCAGCCGCACCTCGGTGTCCTGGAGGAAGTGCACGGTGAAGCTGCCGCTCCGGCGGCGCGCCTCGTCCACTTCGCAGACCACGTGGTCGCCGTTGTTGAGGACCTTGACCCGGACCCGGCCGCCGGGGGAGAGCCGGGGCAGCCAGTTGCGCTCCTCGGCGGAGATCACGGAAGCCAGGATCGAGTGGCCGCAGCTTCCCCGGAAGTCGAACCGGTCGGGACCGCCGGGCAGCGCCTGTACGAACTGGTAGTCCAGGTCGAACAGGGGGTGTGCGGAGGGGGACACCAGTGCGATCTTGAGGACGTGTCCCTGGCCGATGCTCTCCAGCCACTTGCGGATGACGGTCAGTACGGGGCGCAGCCGCGCTCCGTCGCGGGGCAGCCGGGTGCCGTCCAGGACGATGGTCGGAGTCGGGGCGCCCTCCGCCTGCGCTATGTGGCCGATCACCGGGGGCTCTCGACCGGGAGCGCCGCGGCCCGGGCGGCGGGTCCGCAGAACTGCTGCAGCCAGAGCTCGTGCACCATCAGGGACCAGATCGCCATGGCCGTGGGGTCGTTCGGAGCGGTCGCCTGGGTACGGAAGAGCGCATCGATCCGGTGCGGGTCCAACTGGCCGCGCCGGCGGACCGTTTCGGGCGCGAGGATGTCCCGGGCGAATTCCATCAGCGGCGCCCCGGGCCGGAGCATGGCGGTCACGGGCAGGGTGAACGGCTGCTTGGGGCGGTTGAGCACGGAGTCGGGCAGCAGCCCGGCCGCGGCCTCGTAGAGGATCTTCTTGCCCTTGGCCCCGGAGATCTTGAACTCGGCGGGGAGCGAGCGTGCGTAGCGCACGACGCTCGGCTGGCAGAACGGGAGCCGTACCTCCACCGAGGCCGACATGCTCAGGTGGTCCACGCGGCGCAGGTGGTAGGCGGGCAGCCGGACGCCGATCTCGAACTCGGTCAGCGTGGTCATGGTGTCCGTGCCCGACGCGCGCAGGCTCTCGGCGATCGCGTCGGACGACGAGCCGTGGGCGTCGGTGAAGGTCCGGTAGTCGGGCGAGTAGAGCGATTCCCGCAGGGAGCGCGGCACTGCCGCCAGCGCCTCGACGTAGTCCGGAACCCAGTCCGTGCCGTACGGGGCGTTGACCGCCGCCTTGATGCGGTCGTAGCCGCCGAAGAGCTCGTCCGCGGCGTCACCGGTGATGGCGACCTTGAACCCGGCGTCGCGGACGGCCGCGAACAGGGCGTAGGTGCTGAGCGTGATCGGGTCGGCGTTGGGCTGGCCCAAGTGCCAGACCACGTCCGGGAGCAGGGACGGGAACGACGCGGGGTCGATCTCCACTTGGTGGTACTGCGTGCCGTAGCGCTCGGCGACCTCGCGGGCGAAGGCGCGTTCGTCCGACGGCCAGGTGCCCCGGTAGGCGATGTTGAAGGTGTGGAGATCGCTCACCTTGCCGGCCGCGAGCGCCGTCATCAGGCTGGAGTCGAGCCCGCCGCTGGTGATGGTGGAGACGGGGACGTCGGCGAGGGTGAGGCGGTGGACCTCCTCGCGCAGGCTCGCCAGGACGTGGCCCGCGGCCTCGGCCGCGTCACCATGGGCGAACGGTGCGTCCCGCAGGGGGCGGCGCGTGATGCGCAGGCCGCCGCTGCGCGTGACGGACGCGATGGCGGCCGGAGGCAGAACGCCGATCCCGTCGAACATCGTCTGTTCCCCGAAGGGGGTCTTGGTCGCCAGGTAGGCGTCCAGCCCGGGCTCCCACGGGCGCGCCGGGACGTTGCGGAAGGACAGCAGGGCCGGCAGCTCGGACGAGAAGTACAGGTGCCGCGCCGACGCGTCCCAGTGGTAGTAGAGCGGCTTCATGCCGGCTTCGTCGGTGACCAGCAGCATCGTGGGTTCACCACGGAGGTCGACGACGGCGATCGAGTACATGCCGTCGAGGTGTTCCACGAACTCCCGCCCGTATTCGGCGTAGAGGGCGGGAATGATCGATCCGTCGCAGGTGTCGGTGAAGGTGTGGCCCTTCGCGGTCAGCTTCCGGCGCAGCTCGGCGTGGTTGTAGATCTCGCCGTTGAAGACCGCGATGATGTGGTCCCCCAGCCGGTACGGCTGGTCGCCGCCGTCGAGGTCCATGATTGCCAGCCGGTTGTTTCCCAGTGCCCATCCGGCGCCCTCCGCCCGGGTCTGGGCGTCCGGGCCGCCGTGCCGCTGGAGGGCGGCGACCGTCTTCAATTCGTGGGGTGTCGCCTCGGCGGCAAAATGTCCGAAGATTCTGCACATGACTGCATCACCGAACCTTGTTCGTGATTTCGGCGCCGGTGGGGAAAGCGCCTGGTCAACGGGTGGTATGGTTGGCCGCATAAAGCGCCGACACGGTTTTCGTTTACGCGATTTCGTGCGCGCGCGGCGGTGTGCGTGTCCTGCGTATCCGGGAGAATGTGCCCAGTAAACGGTGCCCGAAGATATGGCACCGGAGATGCGGGTCCGAAAATGCTCGCCGGAAGATGCGCGCGTACGTGCGCAGACGCGATGAAGGCGAACGGGCCGGCCCCGGTGGGCCTCAGAGTTCGGAGGCCGGCTTTCCGCCCTTGCCCCAGTAGCTCGGGTCGACGTCGCGGATCACGACCGTGACCGCTTCGAGCGGGCAGCCGGCGATCCGGGAAACGGTGGCCGATACTTCTTCGATCAGTTCGCGCCGGTCGTCGTGGTCGTTTCCGCGCCACCAGTCGACGGTGATAACGGGCATGATCGCTGAATTCCCCCTGTTGTCTGCATGGATAGCGTTCCAGGGGTGGTGTTTCGGCGTCTTTTCGGGCGTGCCGAATTCATGGTCACGGCGGATGCTCCGAAAAAGACGTCCCCCCGATCGCTCTGGCTCCATGTCACCACAGCCCCAGGGTGGCGATCAATGCCTTGTGATCGGGATCGCATTCAGATTACATCTATCGGGAAGTGCGCATGGTAAAGCCGCCGGCGGTGTGTGTACTCGCAATAAACCGGCGCGAAGATTTATTTTTCGAGATGTTTTCCGGGTGCGGAAAGAGGGAGGGGCCCGGCCCTGTCGGTCAGAGCCGGGCCCCTCGCGCTCGGGTGTCAGACGGTCTTGAGCTGCCCGCCGTCGACCGTGAAGTCGGCGCCGTTGACCGCCCGGGTGCGGCCGGACGCGAGCATGCGCACCACCTCGGCCACCTCCTCCGGCTCGGTCAGGCGTCCGGTGGTCAGGCCCGCCATGGCGGGGAAGCCCTCGAGGAACTCGTCGAGCGACTTGCCCGCCGAAGCGGCCAGGCCCGCGCCGAAGCCGTCGGCGTCGGTCCAGGCGGGGGTGCGGGTGGGGCCGGGCGACACGGTGTTCACCCGGACGCCCTTCGGGCCGAGCTCCATCGACAGCGCCTTGCTCAGGTTGGTCAGCGCGGCCTTGGCGGCGCCGTAGTCCACGGTGGGCGGCTGGGGGCCGCGGGCCCGCGCCGACGACACGTTGATGATCGCGCCCTGGCTCTCGATCAGGTGCGGCAGCGCGGCGCGCACGGCGCGGACGACGCCGAAGAAGTTGAGCTCGAAGGTCTGCTGCCACTCCGCGTCGTCGATCGCCGCGAACCCGCTGGTCCGGGGCGAGAACGCGCCGACGTTGTTGACGAGGACGTCCACGGAGCCGAAGGCCGTGTGCGCCTGCCGGATCAGCTCCGCCGGCCCCTCCGGGGTGGCCAGGTCGACGGAGACGGCGAGCGAGGCCGTTTCCTTCAGCTCAGGGGTGATGGTGCGGGCGGCTCCGACGACACGGAAGCCGTCCTCCTCCAGGAAGCGGGTCACAGCGAGGCCGATCCCCTTACTGGCGCCCGTCACCACGGCCGTTTTCACCGTCATTTGCTGATTCCTTCCTCAAGGTCTGACAACACGTTCGTGACGCTCGTAAAGCTCGTGAAGTTGGTGGAGCGCGTGAAGCTGCGAGGCTCTCGTGGACAAGAGAAGGGCTTCGGGGCGGCGGACTCAGCGGCCCCGGGCGTAGTCGTACGAGGAGAGCAGCACCTGCCAGATCACCTCCAGCTCGTCCCGGTCGCGGGGGCCGAAGACGAGCTGGGTGTTCTGGACCGGGTGCGGAACCCCCCAGCCCGCCTCCGTGACCGACTTCTTCAGCTCGCCGGGGAGCGTGAGGTGCAGGCTGCCGTCCTGAGGGGGGTGCTGGTGGGCGAATTCACGGCTGCTGCGGATGAAGGCGTCGTCGGGGCCGGTGCCGAATTCGGGCGCGAGGTGGATGGCGCGGGCCTCGGGATAGGGGACGTGCGTGGGTGCCAGGTACACCCCGCTGAGCGACCGCATGCGCTGCCAGAGTTCTTCCTGCAGCGGTGTCGGCGCGATCTGGTCCAGCTGCCCGTGCGGGACCGGACCACGGGTGCGGGGGGCGGGCCCCGGCCTCTGCGGGAGCTTCATGTGAGTTCTCCTGTCCTGGTGGTCACTTGACGTCGGCGGACACGCCGGCGGCACGGTAGAGGGCGGGGTCGAACGGGGTGGGCCCGCCGCAGGTGATGAAGGTCGCGCCCTGTTCGCCCTGCTCGTCGGTGGCCGGCTTCCGGGCGCCGTGCGGTACGCCGGGAGGTGCGAAGAGCACGTCCCCGGCGGTGACGTCGTTCCACTGGTCGTCCATGTAGAGCTGGCCGAGGCCCTCGACGGCGATGAACGCCTCTTCGCTCTCCGGGTGGATGTGAACGTTGAACGTCTGCCCGGGCTCCTGCATGCCGCAGTGCAGGCACAGGCGGGCGCTGCCGGTTCCCGGCCAGAAGACGAAGTTCATGACCGCGCCCTGTCCCTCGGCAGGGCCCTCGCCGAGGCCGGAGAACCCGCGCAACTGCACGTCGTCGTCGCTCAGGGCGCCCGAGATCTTGGGCGCGGTGCCCAGCTTCTCGCCGCCCTGGAGCTTGGTGCGCCACACGTAGGCCGTCATGCCCGCTTCGCCGGCGGTGAGTTCGAGCGTGCGGCCGGTGGGCGAGTAGAGGGAGGACTTCCGCTCCAGTGCGAACCGTTCACCGGTCACGTCGCCGTGGCCGGAGCCTTCGAGGACGACCACGGTGTTCTCCTCCTCGAAGGCCCAGCCCAGGCGCCACACCGCGTTCGGGGCGACCTCCACGACATTGAGCTTGACGAGCTCCGCTCCCATGGCGGGTCCCACCGGCTCGGCCACTCGTCCCCAGTCGAAGGATGAGAACGCGAACTCGGAACGGCGGATGATGCAGCCTTTGGAGTCGCTGGCAGGCATGTGCAATTCCTTCCTTGAGCAGTTCGGAACGCGGCTGTTCGTACGGCTCACGGTCCCCCGTGGCAAAGGCACCCTGCGGCGAACGGCGAATTACCCGGGCAGTGCGACGAGTGCCGTGTCGATGATCGAGACGAGCAGCTCCCGGGCGGGCACCGAGATGCTCATGACGCGCAGGCCCTGCACGGTCATGGTGAGGAACGCCGCGACGGCGTCCACGTCGGTCTCGTACGGGATCTCTCCCGCGGCCCGGGCGGAGTGCAGCGCGGACGCGAAGGCGGCCCGGGTGGCGTTGATGGCGTCCCGTGCGATGCGGGCCGCGCCCTGGTCCCGTGCGGCACGCTCGACGATCGCCCCCACGAGGAGGCAGCCGGGGCGCTCCTGGTCGGTCAGCGAGCCCTCGACGCGCTCCAGCAGCAGGTCGCGCACGGCCTGCCGGATCGGCACCCGCTTCGCGAGCTGATCGCGGAGGTGGCGGTTGGTGACGTCGACGTAGTGACGCAGGGACCGCTCGTACACCTCCTGCTTGCTGCCGAAGGCGGCGTAGAGCGAGCCGCGCCCCAGACCGGTGACCTCGCACAGGTCTGCGATCGAGGTTGCTTCGTACCCCTTCGTCCAGAACAGCTGCATGATCTTGAGCAGGGCCTCGTCCGTCGCGAAGCTGCGCTGTCTCGTCATGGCTCGACCGTATGAACCCTGGAACGAACGGTCAAGAAAATTCCTTGCGATGGCGGTGTTTTCAGACAGTGCATGGCTGAAGTGTTGCCATGTGCCGGTGATTTACGGTGAGTTGAGCGATACGCCCTTCCTGCTTACTGGACTGATCGATCCAGCATGGCTAGCGTCTGAGTCCATCACTCCGGCTGTCGCCGCCGCTCGGTGTCTCACTCCGCCGAGGTTTTGTGCGCGTTCGGGTGCCCCGGAGGCCCGTGACGGGCCGGGGCCGGCCGCAGCCCTCGCATCCTCTGCAGAGCCCCACTCCGCCCTTGGAGCGTTCCCGTGCCCATTGCCCTGTTTGTCCTGGGTCTGACGATCTTCGGCCTAGGCACTACCGAATTCATGATCGCCGGGCTCCTGCCGGAGATGGCCGAGGCGTTCGGCGTCTCCATCCCCGCCGCGGGCGTCCTGATCTCCGCGTTCGCCGTGGGCGCCGCTGTCGGTGCGCCGGCCGTGGCGCTGGTCTCCGCACGGCTGCCCAAGAAGGCCACGCTCGTGGTGATCCTCATCGTCTTCCTCGTCGGCCAGACCATGGCGGCCACGGCGCAGAGCTACAACGTGCTCCTGGTCGCCCGGGTGGTCACCGCCGTGGTCCAGAGCGCCTTCTTCGGCATAGGCGCCGTGGTGGCCGCGGACCTCGTGCCGCCCTCCAAGCGGGCGAGCGCCATCGCCATCATGTTCGGCGGGCTCACCATCTCGACGATCGCCGGCGTGCCGCTCGGCGCCTTCCTGGGACAGCACTGGGGATGGAGGTCACCGTTCTGGGTCGTCAACGGGCTCGCCCTGATCGGCCTCATCGGCGTCATCACCCTGGTGCCCTCGCACAAGTCCGCCGAAGAGACCAGCATCCGCAAGGAGCTTGCCGCTTTCCGCAGCGGCAGGGTGTGGCTGGGCCTGGCCACGACCGCCCTCAGCCAGGGCGCCCTGTTCGGCTGCTACTCCTACATCGCGCCCCTGCTCACCGACATCACCGGCTTCTCCTCGGGCGTCGTCCCCGTCCTGCTCGTCCTCTTCGGCGTGGGCACCTTCTGCGGCAGTGCGCTGGGCGGAAGGCTCGCCGACAGGAATCTCATGCGGACGCTGTGGATGGGGATGGTGCTGCTGGCGGCCAGCCTTGCGCTGTTCTCCGCGACGGCGCACAACAAGGTCCTCATGACCGTGACGATCGTCGTGTTCGGCGTGGCCGGCTTCCTCATCAACCCGGGCCTGCAGACCCGGGTCCTCAACGAGGCCAAGGGCGCCGCGACGCTGGCGAGCGCGAGCAACATCTCCGCCTTCAACATCGGCAACGCTGTGGGACCGTGGGTCGCGGGACTGGCCATCAGCGCGGGCCACGGCTATCTGTCGCCGAGCTGGGTGGGGCTCGTCTTCGCCCTCGGGGCGCTGGTCACTGCCCTGGCGGGCACGGCCGTCGACGCCGCCGAGCGCCGGCGGGGGCGGTCCGCGGGCGGTGCGCAGGCTACGGAGGAGGCTTCGCTGTCCGCTCCGGCGAGCCCTGTGGGCTGAGCCGGCCCACCCTCCGCCGGCCCCCGGCCGGGAGGGTGCCACAGATGTGAGGCCGACCCCCGGGCCTCACGCCGGAAGGCTCCGGTCCGCTGAGTGAGCAGCGGGCCGGAGCCGAGCGGGTTCCGGTTTCCGTCCGTGAACCGGCGGACCTCAGACGTTGACGCCGAAGTCCTGGGCGATGCCCTGGAGGCCCGAGGCGTAGCCCTGGCCGACCGCGCGGAACTTCCAGTCCGCGCCGTTGCGGTAGAGCTCGCCGAAGACCATGGCGGTCTCGGTGGCGGCGTCCTCGCTCAGGTCGTAGCGGGCGAGCTCGGCGCCGCCGGCCTGGTTGACGATGCGGATGTAGGCGTTGCGGACCTGGCCGAAGTTCTGGCTGCGGGCCACCGCGTCGTAGATGGAGACGGGGAAGACGATCTTGTCGACGTCGGCCGGGAGGGCGGCCAGGTTGACGTTGATCTGCTCGTCGTCGCCCTCGCCGGCGCCCGTGACGTTGTCACCGGTGTGGACGATGGACTGGTCCGGCGTCGACTTGTTGTTGAAGAAGACGAAGTGGGCGTCCGAGTAGACCTTGCCCGCGGGGTTGACGGCGATCGCGCTCGCGTCGAGGTCGAAGTCCGTGCCGGTGGTGGTGCGGACGTCCCAGCCGAGGCCGACCGTGACGGCCGTCAGGCCCGGGGCCTCCTTGGTGAGGGAGACGTTGCCGCCCTTGGACAGGCTTACAGCCATGGGAATTGTCCCTTTCTGGTCAGGTCTGCGTCGGTTTGCAGCGCACCGCGGCACGCGGGTCACCGTCACCCTTCTTAACGCTGCCCGGGGGCCCCGGGGTTCCACCGGGCTTTACCTTCTTTGCACAGCCCTGACGCGTGAGGCGCCCGCCTGGCGCGTCACGCACCTGACGCACTCTCCGCCCCCGGCGCAAAACGGCGTGACGTGTCCCCGCCGGCGCGGGATCATAGGGGGCATGTCCGGCCCCTACGTCATCCGCGGTTCGGTCTCCCTGCCGGAGGCCGAGCTCCAGTGGCGTTTCTCGCGTTCCTCCGGCCCCGGCGGCCAGCACGTCAACACCAGTGACAGCCAGGTCGAGCTGCGCTTCGACCTCGCGCGCACCGAAGCCCTGCCGGAGGTGTGGAAGGAGCGCGCCCTGGCCAGGCTCGCGGGCCGGCTCGTCGGCGGTGTCCTGACCGTACGGGCCTCCGAGCACCGCTCGCAGTGGCGCAACCGCGAGACCGCCGCCGTACGCCTCGCCTCGCTGCTCGCCGAGGCGACGGCGCCGCCGCCGATGCCGCGCCGTCCCACGAAGATCCCGCGCGGCATCAACGAGCGGCGGCTGCGGCAGAAGAAGCAGCGCGCCGAGACCAAACGCGGGCGCGCCGGCAAGGACTGGTCGTAAGACCCGGGCAGCAAGTCACCCGGGTAAGTCACCCGGGCACGTCACCCGGGAAAGACACGGGGGCAAGTCGCCCGGGAAGTCGGCCGCAGGCCGGAAGGCGTTCGCGGCTCCCGCGGCTCACCCCAGGTGCCGGTACTTCCCCTTGAAGTACATCAGCGGCCCGCTCTCCGTGCTCGGCGCCGTCGCCGTCAGCACCCTGCCGATCACCAGCGTGTGGTCCCCGGCCGGCACCCGCTGCTCCGTCCGGCACTCCAGCGCCGACAGCGCGCCGCGCACGACGGGCGCCCCGGTGGCCGCCCCCGGCGCGTGGGGGATGTCCTCGAAGAGGAGCCGGTCGCTGATCCTGCCCTTCATCGCGAAGCGGCCGGCGATGTGCCGCTGGCTTTCGGAGAGGACGGACACCGCCCACAGCGGCTGCCGCTCCAGAAGGTCGTCCATGCGGGAATCGTTGCGAACGCTCACCATGACGAGCGGCGGTTCGAGCGATACGGAGAGGAATGCGGTCGCCGTCATTCCGACGTCCTCGCCGCGCGGACCGTGCTCCGGGTCGTGCGCGGTCACCAGCACCACGCCGGCGGCGAGGCGGGCGAGGGCGGCACGGAACTCATCGGCGCTCACCCCTTCAGGATGGGGTATGGCGGTCTCGTAGGGCTGAGTCGTCTGCAACACGCTGTGCACGCTAGTCCGCCCACCGCGCCCCCGCATCGGGCTGCAGGACCAGTCGGGTCCTAGGTCGAAAGGGTGCCGGAACCCTTCCGGAAGTTGTCCGCATGGGTTCGGAACGGCGTCCGGACGGGTGTCCGCACCGTTCCGGATTTGCGTTCACGAAGCATAAGGACTTCTTTCCCCGCCAGTAGCGGGACCTCATCACGCATTGTGACATGAGTCACAGAGCGCCCAAATTGTTGACCCTGTGTACCGAGTGGTCAGCTCGCTGTGATTCAGTGGCCGTGGTAAACGGACGACAAGAAGCCTGGAGTTGCTGTCGAGGTCTCGGGGGAGAGCGAAGATGGAGACCGAGTCGGAGCCGTATGTCCGCCTCGCCACGTTGCGCGGGCTGCATCAGGTGGTGGCCGATCTGAACACGGCGCGAAGTCTCGCGGACACCTTGCAGACCGTCGCGGACGGCATCGTCACCGGGCTGGGGTACGAGCTCTCCGCCGTCAATCTCGTGCGGCCCGACGGTGACCTCGTCGTCGCCGCCGTCGCCGGCAGCGCCGGTGCCGAGGCGCTGATGGCCGGGCGGGTCGGCTCGCGCGTCTCGTGGGAGCGGCGGCTGGCCATGGCCGACCAGTGGGGCGCGCTGCGCTTCATCCCGTACACCGAGGGCTGGGTCCTCGACAACGACGACGTGCCCCAGTGGCACACCGCCGGCCCCGCCCCCCGCTTCCCGGACGAGTGGCATCCCATGGACCGCCTCTTCGCCCCCATGTACACGGCGGGGGCGGCGGGCGGCGAGCTCCTCGGCGTCATCTCCGTCGACAAGCCGCGCAACGGCCGCCGCCCCGGCGCCTGGGGCCGCGAGGCGCTGCAGATGTACGCCTTCCAGGCCGCCATCGCGATCAGCAACGCCCGCCTGCGGGCCAACATGCAGCGCGCCCTCGTCCGCCTGGAGCGCGAGCAGCAGGCCCTGCGCGCCAGTGAGGAAAGCTTCCGCCAGGCCTTCGAGTACGCGCCCAGCGGCATGGCCATCGCCGAGATGGGCGGCGACCAGCACGGCCGCCTGCACCGCACCAACGACGCCCTGTGCCGCCTGCTCGGCCGCTCGGCGTCGCAGATGCGCCGCTATTCGTTCTCCGACCTCGTCCACCCGGAGGACATCGGCACCCTCCTGCGCACCTCGGCCGAGGGCGGCCGGGCCGAGCTGCGGCTCGCGCGCCGCGACGGCACGTACGTGTGGGTGTCGCTGCGCAACTCGGTCGTGGCCGACGCCGCCGACGGGCCGCGCTTCCTGCTCACCCACGTCGAGGACATCGAGGAGCGCAAGCGGCACGAGCTGCAGCTGGCCCACCGCGCCAGCCACGACTCGCTCACCGGCCTGCCCAACAGCGCCGAGCTGCGCGCCCGGCTCAGCAGCCGGCTGTGCGGCCGGGTCCCCGGCAGCGAGCCGCACCCGGCGGCCGTGGCGGCCCCGTACGGCTGTCTCGACGGCTTCGCGGAGGTGGAGGGCGTCGAGGGGCCGGCCGGTGCCGCGTACGGGCAGGAGGGCTCCTACGCCCACGGCTTCGGCGCCGACGGCGGCCCCGACCACGCGCCCGACTGCGGGCCCGACTACGCCCCGGACGAGCCCGGCTGCGGCACCCACGACGGCGCTTATCCCGGGCACGTCCACGCCGTGGCCCCGCCCGAGGACGGCCCGGACGACGGGACCAAGGGCCTGGCCGTGCTCTTCTGCGACCTCGACGGCTTCAAGGCCATCAACGACCGTTTCGGCCACCACACCGGCGACGCCGTCCTCATAGAGGTCGCCCGGCGCCTCAGCAACGGCGTCCGCGAGGGCGACACCGTCGCCCGGCTCGGCGGTGACGAATTCGTCGTCCTCGCCGACGGCCTCACCCAGGCCGACGCGGAGGATCTCGCCGTCCGGCTGCGCAGCGCGATCCTTCCGCCGATCAGGGTTGACGGGCGCGCGGTCCGGGTAGGCGCGAGCTTCGGCATCGGCTGGGCGGGCTGCGGTATGTCCGCCGACGAGGTGCTGCACTCCGCCGACCAGCGCATGTACGTCGAAAAGCGGTCGCGCGCCAAGGCAGGTCGGCGGGCGGGTTGAGGTCGGGCTGAGGCAGCCCACGGCGAGGTGTCGCCGCGTCGCGGTAGTCTTCGCCGAAACGCGGCACCGCCGCCTACCGTGAAATCGAACGCAAAGATTTGGCCAGTGGGCGATGGGCCCATGGGTTGGGAGTGACAGGGGATGACCGCCGGTAATAACGGCACGGGTACGCCGGAGAGCGAAGACCCGTTCGCGCACCTGTACCGCTCGGAGGGCGGCGGGTCGAACGACACCGCACCGGCCGCGCCGCAGCCGGGAGTTCCCCGCACTTCGTACAACCAGGTGCGGACGGTCGGTTCGCGCCAGTACGGCCCGCGCCAGCCGCAGCCGCCGCACGCGTCGCAGCCCTCCCCGCACTACGCGGCCCCGGAGACCCTGCCCGGCGGCGTCCCCCGCCAGCCGGCGGCCCCGGGCCGCGCGGGCCACGGCGGCGGCTCCCGCCCGAAGCGGACGGGCCTGCTGGTCGCGGCGATAGCCGTGGTCGCGGTGGTGGCGGGCGGCATCACGGCGGCGATGCTGACGAACAGCGGCACGAGCGACGACCAGAGCAGCAACCAGGCGGCGGCCGGGGGCGAGCAGAAGGACCCCAAGGACGAGGACAAGAAGCCGTCCAAGGAGCCGCAGAAGAAGACCGAGCCCAGCAACCAGTCGGCGGCCGGACAGCTCAAGCGCGACGCGTCGACGCTGAAGCTGCTGGGCGGCGCGTCCACGGACACGGTGGTCAAGGGCACCAAGTCCGCGAACGGGGCCTACGCGGTGATCGCGAACCAGTCGGGCTCGGGCGTGGAGTGGGAGGTCGAGGTCCCCTCGACCGGCGCCTACCGGCTGTACATCAACTACGGCGTGCCCGGCCAGGACGCCAACCTCGCCGTCGACGTCAACGGCAAGACCAACAGTCTGCCGATGCGCATGAAGATCTGGGGGGACGTGAAGCCGGGTGAGTGGCCCACCAACTGGCAGCACAGCTGGACCCGCGTCGACCTGAACCAGGGCAAGAACACCATCAAGCTGTACTGCGGCAGCGGCAGCGGCTGCGAATCCCACCTCGACCAGCTGTGGCTCACCAACGGCGGCTGACCGCCCGGAGGAACCCCGCCACCGTTTGCGTCATGGCGGCCCGCGCAGGGGTCAGGTAGCTGCGCGGGTCGACCGTGGAGGGGTGGGCCTCCAGGAAGGCCCGTACCGCGCCGGTGAAGGCCTTGTTCAGGGCCGTGCCCACGTTGATCTTCGTCATTCCCGCCGCGACCGCGCGGCGGAGCTCCGCGTCCGGGACGCCCGACGAGCCGTGGAGGACCAGGGGGACGGGGACGGCGTCCCGTAGGGCTGTGATCAGGGCGTGGTCCAGGGCCGCCGTGCGGTCCGTCATGGCGTGGGTGCTGCCCACGGCCACGGCCAGGGCGTTGACGCCGGTATCGGCCACGTAGGCGGCCGCCTCGGCCGGGTCCGTCCGTACGCCAGGCGTGTGCGCGTCGCCCGCCTTTCCGCCGACGCGGCCCAGTTCCGCCTCGACCCAGATGCCGCGCTCGTGCCCCCAACGGACCGCCTCGGCCGTCGCTTTGACGTTGTCTCCGTACGGGAGCTTCGAGGCGTCGAACATGACCGAGGTGAAGCCGTGGGCGTGTGCCCGGCGCAGGAGCGCCTCGTCCTCCACGTGGTCCAGGTGGAGGGACAGGCGGGCCGGCGAGGCGGCCGCGACCGCCGCCGTCGCCGCCGCGATGGGTCCCACGCGGCCGCCGTGGAACTTCACCGCGTTCTCGGAGATCTGGAGGATCGCCGGGCGGCCCGCGGCTTCCGCTCCCGCGGCGATGGCTTCCGCGTGTTCCACGGTGATGACGTTGAAGGCGAGGACGGCTTCGCCCGCGGCGCGGGCTCCGGTGACGAGGTCTGCGGTGCGTACGAGGGGCATGTGCCGTGCCTTTCCGCCGGGGGAGGAGTGGGACGTCAGGCAGCCGTGACCTTCACCTGCGGCAGCAGGTCCGTATAGGTTCCGGCGTCGAATGCGCCCGCCGTGGGCGCCTTCACCGTGGCCGCGGCCAGGGCGACCGCGCGTGCCAGGCGGTCCGGCCAGGGCAGGCCGTCCAGCCAGGCCGACAGGAGGCCGGCCGCGGCCGAGTCGCCGGCGCCCGTGGGGTTGCCGGTGAGGCGGCGGGGCGGGGCCGCGCGCCAGGTGCCGTCGGGGGTGACGGCGAGGACGCCCTCGGGGCCGAGGGTCGCGGCGACGGCGTGCGCGCCGCGGCGGCGGGCGTCGAGGGCCGCGCGCAGCGGCTCCGTGGAGCCGGTGAGGGCGGCGAGTTCGGCGGTGTTGGGGGTGACCAGGTCGGGGCGGGCGGCGATGCCGCGGCGCAGCGGTTCGCCGCTGGTGTCCAGCAGGACCGGGACGCGGGCGGCGCGCGCCTGCCGGACGAGGTGGGCGTACGCCCCCACGGGCACGCCCGGCGGAAGGCTGCCGCACAGGGCGACGGCGCGGGCCTCGCGCAGGAGGCGCGCGTACGTGTCGGTGAAGCTGGCCCACTCCTCGGCGGTGACGTCCGGGCCGGCCTCGTTGAGCTGGGTGGTGTCGCCGGTGGCGGCGTCCACGACGGCGACCGTGCGGCGGGTGGTGCCGATGATGGGCACGAGGTGGTCGGCGAGGTGACCGCCGTCGCCGGGGACGGTTTCCGCGAGGAGCCGGCGCAGGGTTTCGCCCGTCGCGCCGCCGGCGAAGCCCGTGACCACGGTGGTGTGGCCGAGGGCGGCCAGGACGCGGGCCACGTTGATGCCCTTGCCGCCGGCCCGTTCGGTGGCGGCCGTGACATGGTGCGACGCGTGCGGCTGCAGCCGCGGTACGCGATAGGTCAGATCGAGCGCTGCGTTGAGTGTGACCGTGAGGATCACCGGCGTTCCCCTCCCTTGACCGATCCCTTGCCAGGCGAGCCGTGAACCATGAGCCGTGAACCTTGTGCCTCGTGCCTTGTGCCTTGTGCCGTGTGCCTCGCGCCGTGAACGCTGCGCCTTGTGCCGTCAGCCTTGCGCCTTGAACCGTGAACCGTGAGCCGTTGACCGCGAGCGATCATGCCAAAACAGCGGCGGCAGGCCCAGACCTCGGGACTGCCGCCGCTGTTCCGGCCGGCGTGCGACCGTCTGTCAAGCGCGGGAGGAATCAGCGCACTTGCGGCCGTACCACCCATTCGCCCTTGCGCATGACGCCCACCAGGTCGTACGAGGCGTCGAGAACGACCAGATCCGCGTCCTTGCCGGGCTCCAGCGAGCCGACCCGGTCGGCGACGCCCAGCATGCGGGCCGGGGTCGCCGACAGGGCGCGCACCGCCTGGCCGGCCGTCAGCCGGTCGATCGTCACCGCGCGCTTGAACGCCGTGTCCAGCGTCAGCGTCGAGCCCGCGATGGAGCCCGCCGTGGGGCCGTCGGCGATACGGGCCACGCCGTCCTTGACCTCGACGCTCATCGGGCCGAGCGGGTACATGCCGTCGCTCATGCCGGCCGCGCCCATGGCGTCGGTGATGAACGCGACGCGGTCCGCGCCGGCGCGGGCGAAGGCCAGCTCCAGGACGGCGGGGTGCAGGTGCGTGCCGTCGTTGATGAGCTCCACGGTGACCCGCTCGTCCTCCAGGAGGGCGGCGATCGGGCCGGGCGCGCGGTGGAGGAGGGACGGCATCGCGTTGAAGAGGTGGGTGGCGACCGTCGCGCCCGCCTCGACGGCCTCCAGGGTCGCCTCGTACGAGGAGTCCGTGTGGCCGACCGCCGCGATCACGCCGTGCTCGGCGAGGAGCCGGACCGACTCCAGGCCGCCCGCCAGCTCCGGGGCCAGCGTCATCATGCGGGCCGCGCCGCGGGCGGCGTCGACGAGCTTGCGGACGTCCGCCGGGTGCGGGTCGCGCAGCAGCTCCGGCTGGTGGGCGCCGCAGCGGTGCGGGGAGATGAACGGGCCCTCGAAGTGGATGCCCGCCAGGTCGCCCTGCTCGGTCAGCTCGGAGAGGACGGCCGCCTGCCGGGCGAGGTCGTCCAGGTCACCGGTGACGGTGGAGGCGAGCATCGTGGTCGTGCCGTGGGCGCGGTGCGTGCGGATGGCCGTGAGGGCCTCTTCGGGGTCGCCCGAGGAGAAGGAGGCTCCGCCGCCGCCGTGGACGTGCATGTCCACGAAGCCGGGGACGATCCAGTGGCCCTTGCCGGAGAAGTCGAGCGCCGGGCGCTCGCCGCTCTCGTTCGCGGCGATCCGCCGGCCCTCGACCGTCACCCGCCCGTCCTCGACCACACCGGTCGGCAGCACCACGCGGGCACCGGCGAGAACCGTACGTTCGACCATCAGGCGGAAACCTCCGTGAGGTGGGGAGTGAGCAGGTCCCAGGCGAGCAGGCCCGCGCCCAGGCAGCCGGCGGCGTCGCCGAGGGCCGCCGGGATGACGCGGGGCCGCTGCTGGAACGTCATGCGCTCCGCGACCGCCGTGCGCAGCGGCGCGAAGAGGGTCTCGCCGGCCTCGGCGAGGCCGCCGCCGACGATCAGCGTGCGGGGGTCGAGCAGGGTGTGGGCGATGACGAGGCCGTCGGCGAGGGCGTCGACGGCCTCCTGCCAGACGGCGCGGGCGCGGGGGTCGCCGGCCTCGACGGCGCGGGCGCAGTCGGCGGCGTCGGCCTCCGGGGCGCCGGACGCCTCCGCCCAGGCGCGGCTGACCGCGGCGGCCGAGGCGACGGTCTCCAGGCAGCCGCGGCCGCCGCAGCCGCACGGCTTCCCCGCGGGGCCGGGGCGGACGGCGATGTGGCCGATCTCGCCCGCGCAGCCGTGGGCGCCGGCCTCGATGCGGCCGTCGATGCCGATGGCTCCGGCGATGCCGGTGCCGAGGGCGACGAACAGGAAGCGGTCCGCGCCGTCGCCCGCGCCGAGGCGGCCCTCGGCGAGGCCGCCCGCGCGGACGTCGTGGCCGAGGGCCACGGGGGTGCCGCCGAGGCGGCCGCGGAGCAGGTCGCGCAGGGGGACGTCGCGCCAGCCGAGGTTGGCGGAGTAGACGGCGGTGCCGGTGCCGGCGTCCACGATGCCGGGCACGGCGATGCCGGCCGCGGCCGCGGGCTCGCCGCAGGCGGCCTCGCCGGTGGCCGCGAGCTCGGCGGCGAAGTCCAGGATGCCGGCGACCACGGCCTCGGGGCCCTGCTCGCGGCCCGTGGGGCGGCGGGCTTCGTGCAGCAGCTCGTGGTCCGGGCCGATCAGGGCGGCCTTGATGGCGGTGCCGCCGACGTCGAGCGCGATGACGTGTCTCACGGGAACAGTGTCGCGTGTCCGGCGCCGAAAGGTCTAGTCCACTCACCCGTGGGTGGGTGTTTCCCTGCGGGGACCCGCGGGCGCGGGGGGCGCGGCCGGTTGGGGCACCGCCGGGTGCCTTGCCGGTGGTTGCGCGCCGTGGCGGCGGGCTGCGGGGGGATGGGTGTCCGCACCCATGAATCCGCCGCGGCGGTGCTCAGCCCCCACGGCCGTGTCCGGCGGTGCCGTGCCTGCCTCGGGCTGGTTGGGTACGGCAGCGGCACGTCAGGCGTACGGGGGCGCCCCCGTGAATCCGCCGCGGCGGGAGGGCGCGCCCTGCGCGGTGGGGTGGCCGGGTCACCCCTTCAAGATCACGCTGCGCGTCAGACCCCTCGGCCTGTCCGGGTTCAGGCCGCGGGACTCCGCGACCGCGACCGCCAGCCGTTGCGCGCGGATCAGGTCCGCCATCGGGTCCAGGCGGCCGCCGTCCGACACGAGGACGCCCCCCGTGCGGGAGACGTCCGCCTCCAGGCCCGCCGGCGCGGGGCCCAGGATCCACGCCGCCCGGCCCGGCCCGGTGATCGCCACCGGGCCGTGGCGGTACTCCATGGCCGGGTACGCCTCCGTCCACGCCCCCGCCGCCTCGCGCATCTTCAGCGCCGCCTCCTGCGCGAGCCCGTACGCCCACCCCGCGCCCAGGAACGTCCACTGCTCCGCCTCCAGCACCGCCCGCGGCAGCGGCTCGCTCAGCGCCGTCTCCGCGCCCGCCGCCGCGTCCGCGACCCCCCGCACGCCCTCCGGCAGCCGCCCGCCCGCCTCCAGCCCCGCCCGCAGGAACGCCAGCGCCGTCGTCGCGAACCGCGTCTGTACGACCGACTCCTCGTCCGCCCAGTTCAGCACGACCGCCTCGCCGGCCGCCGCCACCACCGGCGACGCCGGGTCGGCCGTCAGCGCGAGCACCTCCCACCGCTCGCGCACCTCCGCGATCAGGCCGAGGACCTCCGTCGTCGTCCCCGACCGCGTGATCACCACGAGCCGGTCGTACGTACGCGACACCGGGAACTCCGACGCGGGGAACGCGTCCGTCTCGCCCTGCCCGGACGCCTCCCGCAGCGCCGCGTACGCCTGCGCCATGAACCAGGACGTGCCGCAGCCGGTCACGGCCACCCGTTCCCCGGGCCGCGGAAGCCCCGCCGCGGCCCCCGCGGCCTCCGCCGCCCGCCGCCAGCACTCCGGCTGCGCAGTGATCTCCAGAGAGGTGAGAGAGGTGAGAGAGGGCTCGGACATGCGCGTTCGTCTCCTTCCACCGGTGATCTCCGTGCATAGCAGCCGCAGTCCGCCGCGGGAAGAGCGATACCGAAGCGAAACCGGAACCGGCTGGAACGTATGGTGGCCCGCGGGGGAAACTCACGGTCTCCAACACAAACCCCGAAGGTGGGAAGCAGTAGTGCAGCGGCGGCGGTTCTTGGGTCTGACGGCGGCGGGTGCCGCCACGGCGGCGTTGGCGCCCGCACTGACGGCGTGCGGCAGCGACGGCGGTTCGGGCAGCAAGACGCTGCGCGTCGTCGCGGCCGACTACGGCGACAAGGCGGCGAACAGCTCCCAGAAGTACTGGGACGCCCTCGCCCGCGCCTTCGAGGAGAAGAACAAGGGCGTCAAGGTCGAGGCCACGGTCCTCAGCTGGACCGAGGTCGACAAGAAGGTCGCCGAGATGGTCGCCGCGGGCAAGGCCCCGGACGTCGCGCAGATCGGCGCCTACGCCGACTTCGCCGCCGCCGGCAAGCTCTACAGCGCCGACCAGCTGCTGACGATCCCCACCCAGGCCGACATCATCGCCTCGATCGCCCGCGCGGGCGAGGTGGGCCGCGTGCAGTACGGCCTGCCGTTCGTCTCCAGCACCCGCATGCTCTTCTACAACAAGACCCTCTTCGCCAAGGCCGGCATAGCCAAGGCCCCCGAGAGCTGGGACGAGCTGCAGGCCGCGGCCAAGAAGCTGCAGTCCGCCGGGGTCAAGATCCCCTACGGGCTGCCGCTCGGCCCCGAGGAGGCGCCCGCCGAGACCCTGCTGTGGATGCTCAGCGGCGGCAGCGGCTACACGGACCACGACG
This sequence comes from Streptomyces sp. URMC 127, assembly GCF_051386535.1. NCBI lineage: Bacteria > Bacillati > Actinomycetota > Actinomycetes > Kitasatosporales > Streptomycetaceae > Streptomyces > Streptomyces sp. URMC 127. Next base: position 25,882 of record NZ_JBPQTW010000026.1, on the reverse strand, counting down.
GCACGTACACGATCAACTCCGACGAGAACATCGCCACCTTCACCTGGCTGCGCGACGAGCTCGTCGGCAAGGGCCTCGCCGGCTCCGGCGACCCCTCCCGCACCAACCGCCAGGACGTCTTCGACGCGTTCTGCAACGGCCAGGTCGGCATGCTCAACGGCCACCCGACGCTGATGAAGCAGGCCGAGGCCAAGGGCATCAAGTACGGGCTGGCCCCGCTGCCGGGCAAGTCCGGCAAGGCCAAGGCGACCATGGGCGTCGCCGACTGGATCATGGCGTTCAAGGCGGGCGGCCACCGCGAGGAGGCCGGCCGCTTCCTCGACTTCGTCTACAGCACCAAGAACGTCCTGACCTTCACCGGCCAGTACGACCTGCTGCCGGTGACCACCAGCGCCTCCGAGAAGATGCGCTCGGACAACAGCAAGGAACACCTGAAGCCGTTCCTGGAGCAGATCGACAACGCCGTCTTCTACCCGGTCGACAAGACCTCGTGGGCGAAGGTCAGCAAGGCGCTCAAGGAGAAGATCGGCTCGGTCGTCCTCAAGGGCGGCGACCCGGCGAGCGTCCTGGGCGAGATCAAGCGCGAGGCCGACGCCATGGAGCTGGCCGGCACCGCTAAGTAGGCTGACGGCGTGAGCGACGAACAGCACGGCGGGCCTTCCGGGAAGGAGACCTCCGAAGAGGAGACCTCCGGGAAGGAGACCTCCGAGGAGGGGACGACCTCCGAGGAGGAGACGACCTCCGAGGAGGGGGCCCCCGAGCGGGGCCTCTCCGAGCTCGACCTCGCCGTGCTCGCCCTGGAGCGCCGGGCCTTCTCCGGGCCCGGCGCCAAGGAGCGGGCCGTGCGCGAGCGGCTCGGAATGACCCCGACCCGCTACTACCAGCTGCTGGGCGCCCTCCTGGACGACCCGCGCGCCCTCGCCCACGACCCCGTCACCGTCAACCGGCTGCGACGCATCCGGGACGCCCGGCGCGAACGCCGGTAGCGGACGGGCCCCGCCCAGTAGGTTGACCCCATGGGCAGCCAACCCCTTCCCGTTCCCTCCACCGCCGCCGGCCGCGACGGACTCGCCGCCCTGCTGGCCGCGCCGCAACGCGCGCTCGTCGCGCTCGACTTCGACGGCACGCTCGCCGCGATCGTGCCCGACCCCGAGCAGGCCCGGGCGCACCCCGGCGCCGTGCCCGCGCTGGCGCGGCTCGCCCCGCGGCTCGGCTCCGTCGCCGTGATCACCGGCCGCCCGGCCGCCGTCGCCGTCCGCCACGGCGGCTTCGCCGGGGCCGCGGGCCTGGAGCGGCTCGTGGTCCTCGGCCACTACGGCGCCGAGCGCTGGGACGCCGCGACCGGCGCCGTGACCGCCGACGCCCCGCCCCCGGGTGTCGCGGCCGCCCGCGCCGAGCTGCCGGGGATCCTGGCCGGCTCGGGCGCCGGCCGGGGCACCTGGATCGAGGACAAGGGCCGGGCCGTCGCCGTGCACACCCGGCGGGCACCCCACCCGCAGGACGCGTTCGACGCCCTGCGGGAGCCCCTGGAGGAGCTCGCCGCGCGGCACGGGCTGATCGTCGAGCCCGGCCGGCTGGTCCTGGAGCTGCGCCCGCCGGGCGTCGACAAGGGCGCCGCCCTCGCCTCGTACGTGCGCGAGAGCGGCGCGCGCTCGGTCCTCTATGCGGGTGACGACCTCGGCGACCTCGCGGCCTTCGCCGCAGTGGAGAAACTGCGCTCCGAGGGGCTGCCGGGGTTGCTGGTGTGCAGCGGGAGCGCCGAGGTCACCGAGCTCGCCGACCGCGCGGACCTCGTGGTCGACGGGCCGGAGGGCGTCGTGGAGCTGCTGACCGCCCTGGCCGGGCACCTCGGCGGCGCCTGACCCCTTCTGGTGCTCGTGCCGCCCGCGCCGGTCAGGCGTTGTCGTCCGGGTCGCTCGCCGTCTCGCCCTTCGCCCCCTTGTCCGTGACGCCGACGGCGTCCAGCGCCGTCGTCCAGTCGCGCACGATGGCCCGCTGCGCCTTGACCAGCTCGGTCCTGCCGTTGCAGATGGCGTTCTTCAGCTTGGTCTCCACCACGTCCTTGGGGTTGTTGGGCCCCTTGCCCTCCTTGTGGCCGGGCGAGGGCGGCTCCACCCACAGGTTGCGCGCGTCGTTGGGATCGCCGCCCAGCTGCAGGCTGATCAGGTGGTCGTACTCGGCGTCGCGCAGCGACCCGGTGTAGCCGTACGAGGCGGCGTTGGCGGTCTTCTCGCGGCTGGTGATGTTCGTGGGCGGGCGGATGCCGGCGGTGTAGCCGCTGCGGCAGATCGTCGTCTTGAGCGTGGCCTGGGTGACCTTCGGGTTGGTCGCGCCGGGCGTGCACGCGGGATCGGGGAGGGGCTCCTTGGCCGGGGTGAAGCGGTAGTGGCAGCTGCCGGCGGCGGGCTGCTTCTGGACGGTGTAGGACGGCTGCGGCCCGGGGCCGACGGGTATCGAGCCGTCCGCGGGAGCGGGAGAGCCGGAGGGCGGCGTGCCGGACGGCGTACCGGCAGGCGCCGTACCGGAGGGCTTGCCCGGCGGCGTACCGGACGGTTTGCCCGCCGGTGCACCGGAAGAGTCGCCGGAAGGGCTGCCGGAGGGCCCGCCCGAGGACGCGCCGGAGGGCCCGCCCCCGGGCGACGAGGCGCCTCCCGGCGGGGTGGAGGATGCCGGCTTCTTGGCGTCGGTGGTCTTGGAGGAGTCCGAGGAGCAGCCGCCGACCGCGGCCACGACAGCGGCGCACGCCGCGGCAAGTACGGCCCAGCGCGGGACATTTGACATGGATCGTGGCTACCCATGCCCGGATGCGGGCAGCCCGGGGCGCCGAAGCGCCGGCCGCTCGGACCGCGGCCGGGGGAGCGCGCTCCGGGCTCCGGCGCGGAAACCGGGGGGCCGGTGCGCAAAAGCCGGGAGGCCCGGGGAGGCTGCAGCGCTAGGGCCCTGCAGCGCTACGGCACGACAGCCCTACGTCCCCACAGCACTACAGCGCCCGCAGTTGGTCCGTGAACCACCGCGCCGGCGGCAGTGCCGTGGCCGCCGCGGCCAGCCGCTTCGTGCGCTCCGCCCGCTCCCCGGGATCCATCAGCAGCGCCAGGTGCAGCGCGCGGGCCGTGGCCTCCACGTCGTAGGGGTTGACCAGGATCGCCTCGTCGCCCAGCTCGGCCGCCGCGCCCGCCTCCCGCGACAGCACCAGCGCGCAGCCGTGGTCGGAGACCACCGGCACCTCCTTGGCCACCAGGTTCATCCCGTCGCGGATCGGGTTCACCAGGGCCACGTCCGCGAGCCGGTACGCGGCCAGCGAGCGCGCGAAATCGTCCTTCACGTGCAGGGCGACCGGCTCCCAGCCCTCCGTGCCGAACGCGGAGTTGATCTCGCGGGCGACCCGCTCCACTTCGGCGGTGTAGTCGCGGTAGACCGCGAGGTCCTGCCGCGACGGATAGGCGAACGCGACGTGCACCACCCTGCCGCGCCACTGCGGGCGGTCCTCCAGCAGCCGCCGGTAGGCGTGCAGGCCCCGCACGATGTTCTTCGACAGCTCCGTGCGGTCCACGCGCACGATCGCCCTGCGCTCCGGGCCGATCTGCGCCCGCAGCGCCGCCATGCGCTCCTCGACGTCCGGCCGGTGCGCCCGCTCGCGCAGGAAGTCCCCGTCGGCGCCGAGGCCGTGCACGCCCAGCCGCGTCACCCGGCCCTCGAACCGCACCTCCGCCGCCCGCCCCTCGCCGTCCCGGGCGACCTCCGCGCCCAGCACGTCCGCGCAGCACGCGGCGAAGGCCTCCGCCCAGCGCGGGGTCAGGAAGGCGGCCCGGTCGCCCCCGAGCAGGCCGCGCAGCAGCTGCCCGGCCACGTCGTCCGGCAGCACCCGGAAGTAGTCCGGCGGGGCCCACGGGGTGTGCGAGAAGTGGCCGATGCGCAGGTCGGGGCGGCGCGCCCGGAGCAGGCCCGGCACGAGCGAGAGGTGGTAGTCCTGCACGAGCACCGCGGCGCCCTCCGCGGCCTCCTCGGCGACGGCGTCGGCGAAGGCGGAGTTGTACGCCTCGTAGGCGGTCCACTGCTCCCGGAACGCCTTGTCGAACACGGGCTCCAGGGGCGTCTGGTAGAGCATGTGGTGCAGGAACCACAGCACCGAATTGGCGATGCCGTTGTACGCGTCGGCGAACGTCCCGGCCGGGATGTCCAGCATCCGCACGCGGTGCCCGCCGGTGTCGCCCGGGTCGAGTCTGCGGCCGGCGGCGCGGGCCGCCTCGCGGTCGCCCTCGCCGAGCGCCGCGCACACCCACACGGCCCCGGCCCCGCGCTCTATCGAGCTGAGCCCGGAGACCAGCCCGCCGCCGCCCCGCCCGGCCACGAGGCCGCCGTCCGGTCCGCGCCGGTACGAGACCGGGCCGCGGTTGGAGGCGACCACGATCGGAGCGCCGGCGGCCGGAGCGCCGGTGATCGATGCGTCGGTGATCGATGTGTCGGCGATCGATGTGGGGGGCACGTGCTCAGCGACCATGTGGCCAGCCTTGCCCCGGGGGGAACCGCTCAAACGTACGCTTACGCGGCGTGCCGCTTCGCGTACTCGGGTATTCCGGCCATCGGCGGCCGCTCCTCCGTGTCCACCGCGTACGTCCTCGGAGCGAAGCCTTCCGGGGTCCGTTCGAACTGCGTGAGCGCAGGCCGCACCAGGTGCCCGCGGGCCAGCCGGAGCTGGGCGGTGCGGTAGATCGCGGCGGCCATCCGGCCGAGCGCCTGCCCGTCCTGGTGGCGGTGCTTGCGCACGCCCACGTCCACCTGGGCCAGGGCGTCCAGCCCCACCGTGTGCAGCGCGTCCACCAGAAGGCCCAGTTCCACGCCGTAGCCGACGGGGAACGGCAGTTGTTCGAGCAGCGACCGGCGGGCCGCGTACTCGCCGCCCAGCGGCTGGACGAAGCCGGCCAGCTGCGGCCAGTGCAGGTTCAGCAGGGGCCGGGCCACGAGCTCGGTGACCCGGCCGCCCTGCCCGGCGGTCCCGGCGGAGCCGGGCACGTCGAACTCGGCGCCCAGCGGCCGGTCGTACATCGCCTTGACGAACTGCACGCCCGGATCGGTCAGCAGCGGGCCCACGATCCCCGAGACGAAGCCCGCCGAGAACTCGCGCAGGTCGGCGTCCACGAAGCACACGATGTCGCCGGTCGTCGCCAGCAGCGAGCGCCAGAGGACCTCGCCCTTGCCGGGCAGGGCGGGCAGGGCGGGCAGCAGCTCGTCGCGGTGCACCACCCGGGCCCCGGCCGCCGCGGCCACCTCGGACGTGCGGTCGGTGGAGCCGGAGTCCACGACCACCAGCTCGTCCACCAGCGGCACCGCGTCCGACATCAGCTCGCGGCGGATCACCGCCACGATCGCGCCCACCGTCGCCTCCTCGTTCAGCGCGGGGAGGACGACGCTCACCGTGGTACCGGATTCCCGTTTGGCAGCCAGAAGCACGTCGAGCGGACGATCAGCAGCGGACCAGGACCGCTCGGCCAGCCAGCGCTCCACCTCTTCCAGCACGTGTACGACTCCTCGTTGTGACGCATCTCGCGGTGCGGACGGCCCTCTCAACGGACCGTCGCTTCCGTTACAGTCTTGAACAACGCGGACCGCCGTCGTATGTCGGGGTCGCCGCGTGCCACAAACGCCTGGGCCCCGCCCAGCGCCATACCGCTCATCCAGAGGGGCAGAGGGACACGGCCCGTTGAAGCCCCGGCAACCCTCCAGCCGGTCTCGGTCATCCGACGCGAGGCTCCCGGCGGGGAAGGTGCCAATTCCGTCTCGCGGCGACGTCCGCCGCGAGGAAGATGAGGAGAAAGGGCCTCGCCTCCATGGCTGTGCAGTCTGTTGAACCCTCTACCACTTCTGTGGACCTCGGACCCGCCGCCGCGCTGTCCTGCCGCGAGTGCGGGGAGCGCTTCCCCCTCGGACCCGTCTTCGCCTGCGCCCTGTGCTTCGGCCCGCTCGAAGTCGCCTACGACCTGCCGGCAGGCGACCCCGAGGCCCTGCGGCAGCGGATCGAGGCCGGCCCCGCGAACATCTGGCGGTACGCCCCGCTGCTGCCCGTACCCGCCGGCGTCGCCGCCAAGCCGAATCTCAACCCCGGCTTCACCAAGCTCGTCCAGGCGGACAACCTCGCCCGCGGACTCGGCGTGACCGGCGGCCTGTACGTCAAGGACGACTCCGGCAACCCGACGCACTCCTTCAAGGACCGGGTGGTCGCGATCGCCGTCGAGGCCGCCCGCGCCTTCGGCTTCACGACGCTGTCCTGCTCGTCGACCGGCAACCTCGCCGGGGCCGTCGGGGCCGCGGCCGCCCGGGCCGGCTTCAAGTCCTGCGTGTTCATCCCGCACGACCTGGAGGCCGGGAAGGTCGTCATGGCCGCGGTGTACGGCGGCGACCTCGTCGGCATCGAAGGCACGTACGACGACGTCAACCGCTTCTGCAGCGAGCTGATCGGCGATCCGCTGGGCGAGGGCTGGGGCTTCGTCAACGTCAACCTCCGGCCGTACTACGGCGAGGGCTCCAAGACGCTCGCCTACGAGATCTGCGAGCAGCTCGGGTGGCGGCTGCCGGACCAGATCGTGGTGCCGATCGCCTCCGGCTCCCAGCTCACGAAGATCGACAAGGGGCTGAAGGAGCTCATCGCCCTCGGGCTGGTCGAGGACCGGCCGTACAAGATCTTCGGGGCGCAGGCGGAAGGGTGCTCGCCGGTCTCCCGCGCGTACAAGGAGGGGCACGACGTGGTGCGGCCGGTAAAGCCGGACACGATCGCCAAGTCGCTCGCCATCGGCAACCCGGCGGACGGGCCGTACGTGCTGGACATCGCGCGGCGGACGGGCGGGGCGGTGGAGGACGTCACGGACGAGGAGATCGTCGAGGCGATCCGGTTGCTCGCGCGGACGGAGGGGATCTTCGCGGAGACGGCGGGTGGGGTGACGGTCGGGGTGACGCGGAAGCTGATCGAGAGCGGTCTGCTCGATCCGTCGCTCACGACCGTCGTGCTCAACACCGGAGACGGGCTCAAGACGCTCGACGCCGTTGCGGCGGGGCCGACCGCGACGATCCGGCCGTCGTTGGAGGCGTTCCGCGCCGCGGGGCTTGCTGCCGTCTGACATCTGCGGGCCGGTTGTGCCCACCCGTGCCGCCCCAGCGGCACGACTGCCCACAACTCTCTGGAGGCTTTCCCGTGAGCGTTACCGTTCGTATTCCTACCATCCTGCGCACCTACACCGGCGGTAAGGCCGAAGTGTCCGCCCAGGGTGCGACCCTCTCCGAGGTCATCGCTGATCTTGAGGGCCGCCACACCGGCATCGCCGCCCGCGTCCTCGACGACAACGGCAAGCTGCGCCGGTTCGTGAACGTCTACGTCAACGACGACGACGTCCGCTTCGAACAGGGGCTGCAGACGCCCACCCCCGACGGCTCCTCCGTCTCCGTGATCCCGGCCGTCGCCGGCGGCTGAGGTTTCACAGGGTTCCTCCGTTATTGCCGCACCTCCTTCCCGGAATCGCCCCGGCCGCAGTAGCGGACGGGGCGATTCCGGCTGTTGAGCGCGATACAGTTGGGGCGATCCCCGCCCGGCGTCAGTGCCGAACGCATATGAGAACCCGTCAAGTTGTGCGCGAAGTGTGTGCACGAAATGCCGGGTTGGTTGTGTTTTTCCCGGCCCGACTTGCCCCGAAATACCCGGAGTTCGGGCGATTTTCTCGATCGGCCACGCCCGGAATTCTCGTCCGAGTGACCTGTTGCAGACGGCATCCGTGCAGATACATTCAGCCGCGGTCGACGCGTTCCGGCGCACACCCACTGGGCTGCCAGGGGTGAGGTCTGACCCGGGTCCGCGAAGTGCGGTCCTGTGCAAGGGCCAGTAATAGGGGAGTTAGGCATGGCTCAGGGCACCGTCAAGTGGTTCAACGCGGAGAAGGGCTACGGCTTCATCGCGGTCGACGGTGGTGCGGATGTGTTCGTCCACTACAGCGCGATTCAGATGGACGGCTACCGCACCCTCGAGGAGGGTCAGCGGGTCGAGTTCGAGATCTCGCAGGGCCAGAAGGGGCCGCAGGCGGACATGGTGAAGCTGCAGGCGGTCTGACGCGGCGCATCGACCACCGGCTCGCTCGGTTTGCGGAGGGGTCCGCACCTCATCGAGGTGCGGGCCCCTCGCGCGTGTGCGGGGCGGGCGGAGTGGGTACGGCTGCTGCCCGGGGCTCCCTGCCGCCGCGGTTTCCCGGCTTCCCGGTCCCCGTGGGCGTGACCGTCTCCCCGAGGCGCTTGCACTCTCCCTGGTCGAGTGCTAATCATTGGGCTTAGCACTCTCCGAGTGAGAGTGACAGATTTGGACCGTCGGTGAGGTCGGCGGTCCGGGCGGGGCAAGGAACCGCCCGGGCACGCAGGCCGTCCGTCGCGGGCGCCAGCGCGGTCCGGAGCAGTCTCCACCCCGTCCTGGGAGGACCACTTCACATGGCCAAGATCATCGCGTTCGACGAGGAGGCACGGCGCGGTCTCGAGCGCGGGATGAACCAGCTCGCCGACGCCGTCAAGGTCACCCTCGGCCCCAAGGGCCGGAACGTCGTCCTCGAGAAGAAGTGGGGCGCCCCCACGATCACCAACGATGGTGTCTCCATCGCCAAGGAGATCGAGCTCGAGGACCCGTACGAGAAGATCGGCGCCGAGCTGGTCAAGGAGGTCGCGAAGAAGACGGACGACGTCGCCGGTGACGGCACGACGACCGCGACCGTCCTCGCCCAGGCGCTCGTCCGCGAGGGTCTGCGCAACGTGGCCGCCGGCGCCAACCCGATGGCCCTGAAGCGCGGCATCGAGAAGGCCGTCGAGGCCGTCTCCGCCGCCCTGCTCGAGCAGGCCAAGGACGTGGAGACCAAGGAGCAGATCGCCTCCACCGCCTCCATCTCCGCCGCCGACACCCAGATCGGCGAGCTCATCGCCGAGGCCATGGACAAGGTCGGCAAGGAAGGCGTCATCACCGTCGAGGAGTCCCAGACCTTCGGTCTGGAGCTGGAGCTCACCGAGGGTATGCGCTTCGACAAGGGCTACATCTCGGCGTACTTCGCCACCGACATGGAGCGTATGGAGGCCTCCCTCGAGGACCCGTACATCCTGATCGTCAACTCGAAGGTCGGCTCGGTCAAGGACCTGCTGCCGCTCCTCGAGAAGGTCATGCAGTCCGGCAAGCCGCTGCTGATCATCGCCGAGGACGTCGAGGGCGAGGCCCTGTCGACCCTGGTCGTCAACAAGATCCGCGGCACCTTCAAGTCCGTCGCCGTCAAGGCCCCGGGCTTCGGCGACCGCCGCAAGGCCATGCTCGGCGACATCGCCATCCTCACGGGCGGCACGGTCATCTCCGAGGAGGTCGGCCTCAAGCTGGAGAACGCCGGTCTCGACCTGCTCGGCCGCGCCCGCAAGGTCGTCATCACCAAGGACGAGACGACCATCGTCGACGGTGCCGGTGACAGCGAGCAGGTCCAGGGCCGCGTCAACCAGATCCGCGCCGAGATCGAGAACAGCGACTCCGACTACGACCGCGAGAAGCTGCAGGAGCGTCTGGCGAAGCTGGCCGGCGGCGTGGCCGTCATCAAGGCCGGTGCCGCCACCGAGGTGGAGCTCAAGGAGCGCAAGCACCGCATCGAGGACGCCGTCCGCAACGCCAAGGCCGCCGTCGAGGAGGGCATCGTCGCCGGTGGTGGCGTGGCCCTGCTGCAGGCCTCCGCGGTCTTCGAGAAGCTGGAGCTCGAGGGCGACGAGGCCACCGGTGCCGCCGCCGTCAAGCTGGCCCTGGAGGCCCCGCTCAAGCAGATCTCGGTCAACGCCGGCCTCGAGGGCGGCGTCATCGTGGAGAAGGTGCGCAACCTGACCCCGGGCCACGGTCTGAACGCCGCGACCGGCGAGTACGTCGACATGATCGCCGAGGGCATCATCGACCCGGCCAAGGTCACGCGCTCCGCGCTGCAGAACGCCGCGTCCATCGCCGCGCTGTTCCTGACCACCGAGGCCGTCATCGCCGACAAGCCGGAGAAGGCCGCCGCGGCCGCTCCGGGCGGCATGCCGGGCGGTGACATGGACTTCTGATCCGCACCGGATCAGCTGTCCTGAGCAGTGCTGAGTGGTATTGACCACCAGCACTGAGCAGCACCGAGCAGTACGTGTCCGAGGGCGGCGCCCCCTGAAGAGGGGGTGCCGCCCTCGGGCCGTTTCAGGCGCCCGGGGCGCCCCGTTCGGCGTTCAGCTCGCGCAGCGACGCACGGCTCAGCCCGAACGCGTACGTCAGCACGAACCCCGCCGCGTAGCCGGTCAGCAGCCCCGCCCCGTAGACGGCCACCGCCCGGACGAGGCCGTGGCTGCCGCTCAGCAGCGGGAAGAGGGCCCAGCCCGACGGGCCGATCGCGGTCGAGCCGACCGGGTCGCCGAGCTGGCCCAGCAGCCCCACGAAGCCCCCGCCGAACGCCCCGCCCGCACACGCCGTGACGAACGGACGGCCCAGGGGGAGCGAGACGCCGTAGATCAGGGGCTCGCCGATGCCCAGGAGGGCGGCCGGGAGGGCGGAGCGGACCGTCCTGCGCACCGAGCCGTTGCGCGGCAGCCGCGCGTAGACCGCGAGGGCCGCGCCCACCTGGCCCGCGCCCGCCATCGCGAGGATCGGCAGGAGGACCGTGTGGCCCTGCTGCTCGATGAGCGTCGCGTGGACGGGGATGAGGGCCTGGTGCAGGCCCAGCATCACCAGGGGCAGGAACAGGCCGCCCAGGACGAAACCGGCCGCCGCGCCGCCGTTCGCCAGCAGCCGGTCGGTGAAGCCGCCGACGGCGCCGGCGGCCGCGCCCGCCGCGTACATCAGCCCGTAGAGCGTGGCCAGGCCCGCCACCAGGACCGTCACCGCCGGGGTGAGCAGCACGTCCAGGGCCTCGGGGACCCGGGCCCGGCACCAGCGTTCGACGTGCGCGGCGAGCAGGGCCGCGGCCAGCGCCCCGAGCACCCCGCCCTGGCCGGGGTGGAGCCGCTCGCCGAACGCGCTCACCCGCTCCACGCCCGGGAAGACGATGACCGCCGCGACGGCCCCGCCCAGGACCGGGGTGCCGCCGAACTCCTTGGCCGTGTTGTAGCCGACGAAGACGGCGATGAGCGACATGAAGCCCGACGCGCAGGCCGCCAGGGCGGCGGCGAGCGCGGGCAGCCGGTGCAGGTTGGCGAGCAGGCCGGCCAGGCCCGCCACGACGCCGCAGCCGATCAGGGCCGGGATCAGCGGCACGAAGATCTGCGCGATCCGGCGCAGGAACCGCTTCACCGGCGTCGCGTTGCGGGCCCTGTGCCCGGCCCGGATGGCCGCGCCGCGCTCGGCCAGCGCCTGTGCGGTGACGGGCTCCAGGTGCCGCGCGAGCTCCGGCGCGACCTTGGCCACCGCGCCCGGACCGAGGACGATCTGCAGCGCCGGGCCGTCCTCCACCACGCCCAGGACCCCCGGCAGGGCGCGCAGTTCGGTGCGGCGGACGGCCGAGGGGTCCAGGACGGTTACGCGCAGGCGCGTCATGCAGTTCGTGACGGACGTGAGGTTGCCGGCGCCGCCGAGGAGGGGGAGGAGGGCGGCCGCGGTGGTGTCGCGGCCCCCCTCCCGCGCCCCCGGCGGGTCGTCGACCGGGGCCACGGCGCTAGCCCCCCGCCGCGCGGAGCGCCGTGCGCAGGTGGCCGCCGGACTCGGTGAGCAGACGGGTGGCCGTGCGGCCGTCGACGCCGCCCAGGACCACGAGGATCGCGTTCTTCACCTCGCCGCCGGTCTCCGTCAGGGCGTCCTCTATCTCCCGCTCCGAGGCGCCGGTGGCGAGGGCGACGATGTGCCGGGAGCGGGCGCGCAGCTTGTCGTTGGAGGCCCGCACGTCCACCATCAGGTTCCCGTACGTCTTGCCGAGCCGGATCATGGTGATCGTCGAGAGCATGTTGAGGACGAGCTTCTGGGCGGTGCCGGCCTTCAGCCGGGTGGAGCCCGTGAGCAGCTCGGGCCCGGTGACGACCTCGATGGCGTGCTCGGCGGCCCGGCCCAGCTCCGAACCGGCGTTGCAGGCCAGGCCGATGGTCAGCGCCCCGGCCGCGCGGGCGTGTTCGACGGCCCCGACGGCGTACGGGGTGCGGCCGGAGGCGGAGACGCCGACGACGGTGTCGGCCGGGCCGATGCCGAGTGCGGCCAGATCGCCCGCGGCCAGCTCCCTGCTGTCCTCGGCACCCTCGACGGCGGTGACGAGCGCCGCGGCGCCGCCCGCGATCACGCCCGTGACCTGCGAGGGGTCGGTGTTGAAGGTGGGCGGGCACTCGCTCGCGTCGAGCACTCCGAGGCGGCCGGCGGTGCCCGCGCCCGCGTAGACGAGCCGCCCGCCGCGGGCCATCCGGGCGGCCGTCGCGTCGACGGCCGCGGCGATCTCGGGCAGCCGCCCGGCGACGGCGGCGGCCACGCCGGCGTCCTCGCCGTTCATGATCCGCGCGATGTCGAGGGTGGGCAGCCGGTCGATGTCGGCGAGCTCGGGCCGGAACGCCTCGGTGGTGAGCGCGGCGAGTTCGTCGCGGAGGGCGCGGGGTGCTTGCGGTGCGCCGGAGGGGGCGGAGGGGCTGGAGGGGCCGGACGGCGCGGCTGATGCGGATGACGACGCTGAAGGGGCCATGGGCGGACGGCTCTTTCCGTGCGGGCCGGGCGGGCCGGCTTCGGTCAGCGCGGGGAGCGCGGGGCGTGTCGGTGGGCGAGCGCTTCGTACGAGGCCGACAGGGCCGGCGCCGCGGTCTCGTACGTCCGCTGGGCGACGCCTATGAACAGGCAGTCCACGACGAGGAGCTGGCTGGTGCGGCTCGACATGGCCGCCGGGCGCAGCTCGCTCTCCCGGGCGGAGGCGGTGGTGAGCACGTGGTCCGCGTACTGGGCGATCTCGCCCTCCGGGCGGCCGGTGATCGCGAGCGTCGTCGCGCCGTGCTCGAAGGCGACCCGCAGCGGCTCGATGACGTCGGTGGTCCGGCCCGAGTGGGTGATGGCGACGGCGACGTCGCCCGCGCGCAGCTGGACGGCGTTGGTGACGGCGAGGTGGGGGTCGGCGGGCGCGTGGGCGATCAGGCCGATGCGCAGCAGCTTCTGGACGAGGTCCTGGCTGACCAGGTGGGACGCGCCGATGCCGTAGACGTCGATGCGCCGGGCGCCGGCGAGCGCGGCGACGGCGGCCTCCAGCTGGGCGGTGTCGAGGGCGGCGGCCGTGTCCGCCAGGCACTGGGCCTCCTCCTGGGCGAGCTTGGCGACGACGGCGGGCAGCGGGTCGTCGACCGCGATGTCGGCGGTGACGGCGGGCGCGCGGCCGGGCGCCTGCTCGGCGGCGAGCGCGGCGAGGGCGAGCCGCAGGTCGCGGTAGCCGGGGTAGCCGAGCAGGCGGGCGGTGCCCACGACGGTGGCCTCGCTGGTGCCCGTCCGCTCGGCCAGGCCGGTGACCGTGAGCGCGGCGGAGCCCGCGGGGTCCCCGGCGACGGCTTCGGCGACGCGCTGCATCGAGCGGGTCATGGAGGGGGCGAGGGTGCGGACCTTGGCGGCGAGGGCGCCGGGGGCGGGAGGCGCGGTGGGCGGTCCCGCCGACGGTCCCGCCGGAGCGGGGACGGGCCGCTCGCCACCCGTGGCGCGGCCCGTACCGCCCGCACCACCGGCTCCGGTAGTTTCTTTCACTTTGCTGCTCACCTTTTGAAAGGTATTTTCAGGGTGGTGAGCCGTCAACCGTCACCGTCCGGGACAATGGACCGTATGGAGCTCGAACAAGCGCTGCACACGGCGCGTGCCCTGATCCTCGCCGACCTCGTCGCGGGTGACGTGGCGGAGGCCGACGTCGTCTCGCTCGTCGAGGACGCGGTGGCGCAGCGGCGGTGGTGGGTCGAGCAGTGGCCGGAGGGCGCGGGGTTCGTGGTCGGGCTCATAGCCCAGGACGTGCAGGACGCCCTGCTGGAGCGGCACGGCCGCTGGCCGCTGTGCCCGGTCTGCTCCGACGGCGGTGACCTGCACGCGCTGGAGGTCGAGCCGGAGCTGGGCCCCGATCCGCACTGGGCGTGCACCAAGCAGACGGTCCTGGTCGCCCCGGTCGGTTCGCTCGGCGACGCGCTCCGGTGAGGCGCCGCGGATGACGCTGTACATCGACCCGCCCGTCTGGCCCGGGCACGGCCGCATGTGGTCCCACCTGATCAGTGACGTGTCCTTCGCGGAGCTGCACGCCTTCGCGGCGCGGCTCGGCGCGCCCGCGCGCGCGTTCGACCGCGATCACTACGACGTGCCGTCGACGTCCTACGGGGAGGCCGTGCGGCTCGGTGCGGTGGAGGCGAGCAGCAAGGAGCTGGTGCGGCTGCTGGTGGGCGCGGGGCTGCGGCGGCCTAAGCACGAGCGGCCGTAGGGGGCGGGGCTTTGGTCCTCAGCCGGTTCTCAGCCGGTCAGCAGGCCGAGCTCGGTGGTGACGTTGCGGCGCGCCACCGCTTCCCAGCGGTCGTAGCCGAGCGGCGTGCGGAAGAGGCGCGGGAGCTCCAGGAGCTGCCGCAGCACCGCCGAGCGGCCCTCGCGGAAGGCCGCGTCCGGCACGAAGCCGTACTCCTCCCGGATCGCGGCGGCGTAGGCGGCGTACTCCTCGGGGGTGCCCGCCAGCACGGCCAGGTCCGCGTCGGAGAGCACTTCGCCGTCGCGGTCACCGGCCGCCGGGTTGTGGCCGACGGTGAGCCGTACCAGCCGGGCGACCTCGGCCGTACGGGCGGCGCCGACGCCCAGCTCGGGCAGGGCGCGCTCGGCGAGGTGCGCGCTGCGCTCCTCGTTCTCGGAGCGGTCCGGGCGGTAGACGGCGTCGTGGAACCAGGCCGCGAGGCGGACGGCGTCGGCGTCGTCGGCGTGCGCGGCGAGCTCGTCGACCCGGTCCAGGACCGCCACGAGGTGGTCGACCGTGTGGTAGCGGCGCTGCGGCTCCGCCCAGCGGCGCAGCAGGTCGTCGGCGTACGGTCCCGGGTCCGGGGCGTCCTCCGCCGCGCCGGCGTGGCGGGCGCGGCCGACGGTCTCCTGCCAGCGGGCGCGGAGGGCGGGGCCGGACGGGTGCTCGCTCGGGGCTGTCATAGGCCAATTGTGGAACACGGCTTTCGGGGCGGGGCGCGGGTATGGCAGGCTGTGCAATATGTCTAGACCAATTCTTGAGGTGATCGCGCTCGACTCGCGGGACGCGAAGGCGGCGCAGGACGGCGGAGCGGACCGCCTCGAACTGGTCGCCGACATGGCCGCGGACGGGCTCACGCCGCCGCTGGAGACCTTCACCGCCGTCCGGGACGCCGTCACCATCCCCGTACGGGTCATGCTGCGCGCCACCGACGGCTTCTCCGCGGGTGACGCGGCCGCGCTGGCCGCCCTGTGCGACACCGCCCGGGCGCTGGTCGCGGAGGGCGCCTCCGAGTTCGTCCTCGGCTTCCTCACCGACGACGGCCGGGCCGACCTCACGGCCGTCGCCGCGCTCGCCGACGCGATCGGCCCGCGGGCGCGCTGGACCTTCCACCGCGCCATCGACCGGGCCGCGGACCGGGACGCCCTGCGCAAGCAGCTCGCCGACCTGCCCGGCCTGGACACCTTCCTGACGGCGGGCTCCCCGTCCGGCGTCGACGACGGCCTCGCGACGCTCCTCGCGGAGGCGGGCCGCTCGGACGAGCCCGGCTACGAGCCGCAGATCATGGTCGGCGGCGGCCTCCAGCTCAAGCACCTGCCGGTGCTGCGCGGCGGCGGCATCTCCGCCTTCCACATCGGCGGCGCGGCCCGCCCGGACGGCTGGTCGGGCCCGGTGGACGCGGGGTCGGTCAGAACGTGGCGCTCAGCCCTGGACGCGTAGCCGGCTCCGCCGTCCGGACGTACGGCACGCGCGGTCCCGCCGGGGTGCGGGCTCCGGGGTGGAGTCCGCCGTACCCCGTCTGCGGACGCCCGGCCGATCGCTCTCATGGGCAACCATCCGCTGCGTCAAGAGGGTGTAAAGATTGCCGGGGTCCGGCAATGTCTGTGGGGGCTTTCGCGGGTCATGCTGCTCTCGCGGGGGCGGGTGCGGCCGTTCAGGGCCGGGCTCGGTCTCTGCGTGACATCGCACGACCCTCGGGGAGACGCACCGTGACCATGCCGGAATCCAGCAATCCGTACGCCCGGCCGCAGCAGCCGTACGCGCCGTACCCGTACCCGCAGGCCCCCGTGGCGATGGAGATGCCCCGCGGGGTCAGGACGGCGCGCATCGGGCTCTACGTCCTCGGCGGGCTGAACGTGCTGGGCGGGGTGCTCATGCTGGGCGTGGCCGGCAGCGGGGCCGCCGGGGCCGGAGGGGCGTCCGCGGCCCAGCTGGTCGCCACCGGCTCGGTCGGCCTCGTGCTCAGCGTGGTCGCGTTCGTCGTCGCGGCGAAGTTCCGCAGCGGCGGCAACGGCGTACGGATCACCGGAGCGGTCGTCGGCGGGCTCGTCCTGCTCAACGCCCTGCTGGCCCTGGCGACGGGGCAGCTCACGGGCGGGCCCGGGCTGGCCATGGGAGCCCTCGTGCTGGTGGGGTGCCTGAAGAAGGAGGCGGCGGACTGGTTCACCCGGCCTCGCTCCTGACCGGCTCCGGGGCCGGCGATGCCGTCCCGTCCGGCAGCCCGCTGCCGGTCCGGACCGTCGCCGCGGGGCGGGTCGTGCCCGCCGCCAGTGCCATCGCCACCAGTCCCAGCGCCGACGCCCCCAGCGGGAACCAGCGCTCGCCCAGGAGCGCCATCAGCAGGCTGCCCGTTCCGCCGCCCGCGGCCATGCCCAGGTACAGCGCGCTGCTGTTGAGGGAGAGCAGCAGCGGGGCGTCCGCGGGGCGCAGGGTGGCCAGGCGGTGGGGCTGGGCCACCGAGATCGCCCAGCCCGCGAGCGGCACCGCCGCCGCGTAGACGAGCGCCCCCGTCATCGTCCGGCCCAGCCACGGCAGCGCCGCGAAGAACACGACCGAGACCACGCTGCCGGTCAGCAGGACCTTGCGCACGCCCCAGCGGTCCACGACGTGGCCGCCGAGCCAGCTGCCCGCGACGGAGGCGATGCCGGTCGCCAGCAGGACCGTGCTGAGCCGGTCCGCGTCGCCGCCGGTCGCCGGGCGGACGGCCGTGCCGAGGTAGATGTAGACGGACTGGAAGGCCACGAAGAACGCGAAGGTCGTCGCGACGGCCCCCAGCACCCGCTTGTCGCGCAGCGGCACCAGCCGCTCCCGCAGGCTCACCGCCCGGGCCGGGCCGGGCAGTTCGCGGAGGAAGGCGGCGAGGCCCAGCAGGGCCGCGGCGCCCAGCGCGGTGACCAGCCACATGGTCAGCCGCCAGTCGGCCCGGCCCACGTAGGTGCCGAGCGGCACGCCCAGCGCCGTGGCCACGGTCATTCCGCCGAGGACGGTCGCGATGGCCCGGCCGCGCCGCTCCGGCGGGACGAGGGTGGTGGCGGCCGCGCTGGCGTTCGGGCTGTAGAGCGCGGCTCCCGCGGCGGCCAGGACCCGGGTCGCGAGAAGCGTCGGATAGTCCGGGGCGAGCGCGCTCAGGGCGTTCGCGGCGGTGAAGACGGCGAGTGCCGTGAGCAGCAGGCGGCGGCGCGGCCAGCGGGCGGTCACGGCGGCGAGGAGCGGGGCCAGCAGCGCGTACGAGAGCGCGAAGACCGTCACCACCTGCCCGGCCGCGAGGACGGAGACGCCGAGGTCGTCGGCGACGCGGCCGAGGATGCCGGCCATGACCATGGTGTCGGTGCCCACGGCGAAGGTGCCGAGGGCGAGTAGGAGCAGTCGCAGACGCACAGGTTCCCCCTTCGATCCGCATCGTTGGATGCTCGTCAAACAATTGGGGATGGGTGGATAATTGTCAAACAGTTGCCGTGGGGGGTGAGGAGGGAAGAGCGATGCCGGACGAGTGGTTGCCGCAGCCCGCGACCGAGGACATCCAGCTGGTGAAGGTGCTGCACGCGCTCGGCGACCCGGTGCGCCTGCAGCTGTTGTCGATCTACATGGAGGGCCGGGAGGTCAGCTGCGCCCTGGAGGGGCTCGGCCTCGACCACCTGCACAAGTCCACGGTGTCGCACCACATGAAGGTGCTGCGCGAGGCGGGCGTGACCGCGACGCGCGTCGCCGGCCGCAACCGCTTCGTGCGGCTGCGGCGGGCCGACCTCGACCAGCGCTTCCCCGGGCTGCTGGACGCCCTGCTCAAGGGGCTCCGGGAAGGAAGCTGACCGCTCCCGGGGCGGCTACCCCAGCTACCCCAGCTGCCCCGGCAGCGGCTCCGCGTGCAGCACCGTCAGCCCCGACACCGCTCGCGTCAGCGC
Organism: Streptomyces sp. URMC 127; assembly: GCF_051386535.1. NCBI lineage: Bacteria > Bacillati > Actinomycetota > Actinomycetes > Kitasatosporales > Streptomycetaceae > Streptomyces > Streptomyces sp. URMC 127. The sequence goes on along the minus strand of NZ_JBPQTW010000026.1, from coordinate 7,566 downwards.
CACGTACAGCCGCCGCAGCCCCGTCCGCTCGTCCGGCTCGCCGGCCACGACCGCCGCCGGCTCGTCCAGCACCACGTAGTCGTACTCCAGGCCCTTCGCCAGGGACGCCGGCACGAGGGTCAGCCGGGCCTCCGCCGTCGTCTCCTCGCCCGGCGCCAGGTACGGCAGGCCCGCCTCCGTCAGCAGCGCGCCCAGCGCGCCGATCCGCGCGTCCGCCGCGATCAGGCCGGTCGAGCCCTCGCGCGTCAGCGACTCCCGGCACGCCGCCACGACCGCCGCGTCCAGCTCCCCGGCCGCCACCGCGCGCACGGAGAAGTCGCCGGCCGCCTCGCGGACCGACGTGGCCTCGGCCAGGCCCGGCGCGATGGCGGGCAGCAGCCGGGACGCGTAGGCGATCACCTCGCGCGGCACGCGGAAGCCCTGCGTGAGCTCCTCGACGGCCGCCTCCGGCTTGCCGAGGTGCGCGAGCGCCTCCTCCCAGCTCGCCGTCGCCCACGGCGTCGTGCCCTGCGCGAGGTCGCCCAGGATCGTCGCCGAGCCGGTCGTGCAGCGGCGGCCGACCGCGCGGTACTGCATGGGCGAGAGGTCCTGCGCCTCGTCGAGCACGACGTGGCCGAGCGACGGCGTGCGCGCCACCAGGTCCGCCGCCTCGTCGATCAGCACGGCGTCCGCCGCCGACCACTTCGCCGACTTCACGCCGCGCGCCGGCTTCGCCCAGAGGATCTCCGCCTGCTCCTCCGCCGTCAGCACGCCGTCCGCGTGCTCCGCCAGGAACTCCGCGTCGGACAGCAGCCGCAGCACCAGCTTCACCGGGTCGACCGCGGGCCAGACGGCCTTGACCGCCGCCTTCACGGCGGCGTTCCGCGCGACCGCGTCCTGCACCCGGTCGTCCGGCGCCTCCCCGGCCTGCTCCATGCGCACCAGCACGGCGTGCGCGATCCGCTGCGGCAGGGCCTCGCGCGCGGCGCCGTAACGGATGTCGCGCTCCAGCAGCTCGCGGACGATCTCCTCGACCTCGTACGCCGGCACCCGCCAGCGCCGCGAGCCGCGCACCACGACCACGGCCTCCTGGGGCATCGTCACCCCCGAGCGCACCGCGCGCCGCAGCACCTCCGCCATGCGGGCGTCGCCCTTGATCCGCGCGGCGGTCGCGGAATCGGTGCCCCGCACCTCCACGTGCGCGACCAGGTCGTCCACCGTCGCCTGCGCCACGTTCAACTCGCCCAGCGCGGGCAGCACTTGCTCGATGTAGTGCAGGAAGGACCGGTTCGGGCCGATGACGAGCGTGCCCGTACGCGCGAGCCGCTCGCGGTGGGCGTAGAGCAGGTACGCCACACGGTGCAGGCCCACCGCCGTCTTCCCCGTACCGGGAGCGCCCTGCACGCACACCGTGCCGCCGATGCCGGCGCGCACGATCTCGTCCTGCTCGGGCTGGATCGTCGCCACGATGTCCCGCATCGGGCCCACGCGCGGGCGCTCGATCTCCGCCTGCAGCAGCTTGCTCGCCTGATCGGCGCCCGCCGTGTCGGTCAGGTCCTCGTCCTCGTACGCGGTGAGGTCGCCGCCGGTGTAGCCGAAGCGGCGGCGCGTCCGCACGTCCATCGGCTCCTTCTTGGACGCGCGGTAGAACGGCTGCGAGACGGGCGCACGCCAGTCGATCACCATCGGGTCGCCGTCGGCGTCGTGGACGTGCCGCCGGCCGATGTAGAAACGCTCGCCCTCGGCCCCTTCGGCCTGATCCGCCCCCGGCGCGTGCGCGTAGTCCAGCCGCCCGAAGAACAGCGGCGTGTGCGCGAGGTCGGCCAGCGCCGTGATGCGGTCCTCGATCTGGCGCTGCAGGACGGCGGCGTTGACCCAGTTCGCCGTCACGTCCTTGATGTCGAGCGCCTGGACGTCCTCCCGCATGGCGCGCAGGGCGGCGCGGGAGGAGGCGAGATGGGCGCGCTCCCGCGCCAGCGGGTCGTCGTCGTTCACGGGCGTTACGGGCGCGGACACGGAAGAGCCTCCAGACGTACGGCGGAACGAAACGATCGGAAGCCGCCGGTTTCCGTCCGGTCGGCGGCCGCGCTCCCGGACGGCGGTGAACGCTGCGGGAGGCGGGCGGGAAGGGGAGAGTGTAGCCAGCGGCCCGGGGGCGCGCGAGTGATTTTCCCGCGCCCCCCGGGCCGTTGTCAGGGTCGGCGTCCTTCTCCCGTAGGGGACGCCATGATTCTCGAGTCGTACGCGCGGACCTGCGCTTTTACACCGGCAGGCCGATGTCCGGGGCGGTCCGGGAAACCATCATGGAGACATGAACACCGCAACCGGGAACCCGGACTCCGCCGCCACGACCGAAACCCCCTTCGCCCACGCCCTGCGCGCGATCAAGGCCTTCGCCGGCGCGGCCGTCAGCGTCGTTGTCCTCGGCCAGTACGCCGACGCCCGCAAGGCGTGAGCCTGTAAGGCCTGAGCCCGTACGGCGTGAGCCTGTAAGGCCTGAGCCCGTACGGCTTACGCCTCCTCCTCCGCGAGCAGCGCGTCCGCGTCCACGATCCGGTACGCGTACCCCTGCTCCGCCAGGAACCGCTGCCGGTGCGCCGCGAAGTCCTGGTCGATGGTGTCCCGGGCGACCACCGAATAGAAGCGCGCCTCGTGCCCGTCCGCCTTCGGGCGCAGCACCCGGCCGAGGCGCTGCGCCTCCTCCTGCCGGGAGCCGAAGGTGCCCGAGACCTGGATGGCGACCGTCGCCTCCGGAAGGTCGATGGAGAAGTTCGCGACCTTCGAGACGACGAGGACGGACAACTCGCCCTCGCGGAAGGCGTCGAAGAGCTTCTCGCGCTGGGCGTTGCTCGTCTCGCCCTTGATCACGGGCGCGTCGAGGTGCTCGCCCAGCTCGTCGAGCTGGTCGATGTACTGCCCGATGACCAGCGTCTGCTCGCCCTTGTGCCGGGCGACGAGCGCCTCGGTGACGCGCCGCTTGGTCGCGGTCGTCGCGCAGAAGCGGTACTTCTCCTCCGCCTCGGCCGTCGCGTAGGCGAGCCGCTCGGAGTCGGTGAGGTTGACGCGCACCTCCACGCAGTCCGCGGGCGCGATGTAGCCCTGCGCCTCGATCTCCTTCCACGGCGCGTCGAAGCGCTTCGGCCCGATGAGCGAGAAGACGTCCGACTCCCGGCCGTCCTCGCGCACGAGCGTCGCCGTCAGGCCCAGGCGGCGGCGCGCCTGCAGGTCCGCCGTGAACTTGAAGACCGGCGCCGGCAGCAGGTGCACCTCGTCGTAGACGACCAGGCCCCAGTCGCGGGAGTCGAACAGCTCCAGGTGCGGGTAGATGCCCTTCCGCTTGGTCGTGAGGACCTGGTACGTGGCGATGGTGACCGGCCGGATCTCCTTCTTCGTGCCGCTGTACTCGCCGATCTCGTCCTCGGTCAGCGACGTGCGCTTGACCAGCTCGTGCTTCCACTGGCGGGCCGAGACGGTGTTCGTGACGAGGATCAGCGTCGTCGCCTTGGCCTTGGCCATCGCCCCCGCGCCGACGAGCGTCTTGCCCGCGCCGCACGGCAGCACGACCACGCCCGACCCGCCGTGCCAGAAGCCGTCGACGGCCTGCTGCTGGTACGGCCGCAGCGCCCAGCCGTCCTCCCGCAGCTCGATCGGGTGGGCCTCGCCGTCCACGTAGCCCGCGAGGTCCTCCGCCGGCCAGCCCAGCTTGAGCAGCGTCTGCTTGATCTGCCCGCGCTCGGAGGGGTGCACGGCGACCGTGTCGGGGTCGATCCGGGCGCCGACGAGCGGCTGGATCTTCTTCGACCGGAGGATCTCCTCCAGGACGGGGCGGTCCGTGGACTCCAGGACCAGCCCGTGCGTCGGGTGCTTGACCAGCTTCAGCCGCCCGTAGCGGTCCATCGTCTCGGCGATGTCGACGAGGAGGGCGTGCGGCACGGGATAGCGGGAGTACGTGACGAGCGCGTCGACGACCTGCTCGGCGTCGTGGCCCGCCGCCCGGGCGTTCCACAGGCCCAGCGGCGTCACCCGGTAGGTGTGGATGTGCTCCGGGGCCCGCTCCAGCTCGGCGAAGGGGGCGATGGCGCGGCGGCAGGCGTCCGCCTGCTCGTGGTCCACCTCCAGGAGCAGCGTCTTGTCGCTCTGGACGATCAAGCAGGACACTCGTACCTCCACTACCGGGCCGGTCGCACGACCGGGCCCGGCCGGCCCTTCGCGCGAAACTCCTTAGTTTACCGGGTGGGCGGGGGCGGAGGGGGTGCGCGGAGCGGGAGCCGGACCGGGCTGAGGCCCGGCCGCCCTGCTCAGACGTGTTCGTCCGCCAGTTCCGCCACGCCCGTGATCCGGTGCAGCGGGTACGTGCGCACCTCGTCCGCCGTGTGGTCGTAGCCGGTCACGAAACCGCCCTCGACCCGTACCGGCGCGATCACGCGCTGGCTCGCCGCGCCTTCAGCGTTCACGTAGCCGATCCACACGGCCGACCCCGTGAGGACCGCGGCCTGCATCGTGGCGAGGGTCTCCGCGGACGTCGTACGGGGCAGGCCGCCCTCGGCCGGGGCGGGCGCGGCGGTGGCGGCGGGCGGCTTGCGCTCGGCCGTCGCGGCCATGTCACCGGCCCGGATCGCCCGTACGGCGGCGCCGAGCAGCGTCTCGTCGGGGGCCGGCGGGCCCTCCGGGACGGGGGCGGGTGCGGTGCGCGGCGGAGTGCGGCGCGCGTCGGCGCGCGTGACGACGACGTCGCCCTCCGCGGACTCGGCCGCCGGGGCGTACCCCATGTCCCGCAGGCCCTCCAGGAGGGCGTCCGGCGCGACCTGCGCGGCCAGCACGGTGGGGGCGAGACGGCGCAGGCGCAGCGGGGCGGAACGGCGGTCGGCGAGGATCTCCGCGAGCACCGCCTCGTCGTCGCAGCGCAGGTACGAGGAGGCCGCGCCGACCCGCAGGTGGCCGTGGCGGCGGGCCACGTCGTCCACCAGGTAGGCCAGCGGCTGGGGCACGGGCGTACGGGAGTGCTCGGTGAGGAACGCCTTGAGGTCGGCCGCGGTCTGCCCGGCGTCCAGCGCGCGGCGCACGGAGGCGGGCGTGAAGCGGTAGACCGTGGCGCCGCCCTTGGACTCGACGTCCGCGAGGACCGACAGCATCCGGGCGAGAGGCCGCTTCAGCGGGCCGGGGGCGACGGCCGTCAGGTCGGCCTGCAGCAGGATGTGGTCGAGCGGCTCGGGCAGGAGAGGGGCGAGAGCGGCGGCCGCGCGGACGGTGCGGGCGCCGGCTTCGGCGTCGGTGAGGGGGCGGTGGGGCGCGGCCCCGGTAGGGGTCCCGGCAGGGCCGCTGGCCGCATCTTCTTCCGGGCTGCCCAGGAGGGCCCGGCCCGGGCCCGACAGCGCGCCGCGGTTGGTGACGCCGAGCAGCTCGGCCTCGGCGAGCGCCCAGCGGGCCAGGCGGGTGCGCAGGTCCTCCGTGCCCGGCTCGGCCGGCGTGCGCGGCGGCCGCTCCCAGTGCAGGCGGGCCAGCAGGGTCTCCGGCGCCACCGACGTGCCGGGCGGGAGCGAGGCCAGGAGAGTGAGGACGCGGTGGCGGACCTCGGGGGCCGGGGCGCGGTCCAGGTCCGGGCCGAGGGCGTTGAGCAGGCGCGACTTCGCGTCCCGGCCGCCGGCCAGGCCCGCGGTGCGGGTGGCGGCGAGCCAGGCTCCGGCCAGGCGGGCCCAGCGCTGCTCGGCGGGCAGGTGCAGCCAGTCGTCGTACGCGGGGGTGGGCGCGTACCGCTCGTCGACCTCGCCGTCGGAGGCGAGCAGCCCCGCCGCGTACGCCAGCTCGATCCAGAACGCGGCCGCGGCCTCCGTGGTGTCGAGGAGAGCCGCGGCGCGCTTGAGGTCGCGGGCGCTCAGGCCGCCCGCGCGCAGCACGAGCGGGCCGTCCGACTCCCAGGACGTCAGCAGCTCCTCCACGGCGGACAGGGCGGCGAAGGCCTGCCCGGCGGCGGTCGCGTCCACGGTGTGCGCGGAGTGCGGGGTGGCCGGGGCGAGCTCGGGCGCGGTGGGCTCGGGGGCGCGGTGCGCGCGGCCGGCGCGCAGGTGCAGGGCGACCTCGCGGGGGAGCACGACGCTGCCGGTCGCGGCGGGCAGCAGCAGACCGCGGTCGAGGAGCCAGCGCAGGTGCGGGGCGGGGTCGGCGGTGACCGTGCCGTACGGCGGGCCCCACAGGAGGCGGTCGAGGACGGCGGTGGCCTCCCGGGGCGCCTGCGCCAGCAGCTCCGCCATGCGGACGCGGTCCTCGAAGAGGGCGGTCAGCGCCGCGACCGCCGACACCGGGTCGTGCGTGCCCGGCAGGCCCGCCGCGGTGATGATCTGCTGCAGGCGGCCCGGCGACATGCCGGCCGTGGCCTCCGCGACGGTCGGGCCGAGGCCGGTGGGGGAGGGGTGCGCGGCGCTCGGCGCGAGCAGCTCGCGGGCGGTACGGACCAGGCGCAGCCGGTCCTCGGTGCCCCACACGAGGGCCTGGTCGCGGAGCGTGGCGACGGCGCCGGGCAGGGCTTCCGCGACGCGGGGGTCGCCGGGGGCGTCGCCCGTCATGAGGGCGCTGAGCGTGCTGTACGGGCAGGGGTCCGGGGCTACGGCGAGGGCCTCCGCCGTCTGCTGCGCGAAGCGGTCCAGGCGCTCCAGGGCGCGCAGGACGGAGGCGCGGGTGCCGGCGCGGGTCGCGAGGAGGGTGAGGTCGCCGGGGACGGGGTGCAGCAGATCGGGCCGGGCGCGCAGCAGGCGGGCGAGCGCCTCGTCGGGCCGCGTCCGCAGCTCCTCGGCCAGCGTCCGCGGCCCGCCGCGTGCGGCGCCGTTCGCGTCGCTGCGTGCGTCGCTGCCGCTCCTGCCTGTCTCCCGCGGTGTGGTCATTCTGTTTACGGTACCGGGTTGCGGGGCGCTGGCCAGGGGGTTGACGGGGGCGGCCGTGTGTGTGGGGCCGCCTGTTACGTTGGCGTGCTCATGGTGAAGTGCGGAAGGGAATGTCGTGCGTAAGGCAGCGTGGATGACGGCTGTGACTTCGGCTGCGGCCGCCGCCGTCGTTCTGGTCGCCGGGTGTGGCGGGGACGGGGGTTCGAAGGCGGAGAAGGCGAAGCCTGCCGAGGCACCGGCGAAGAGCGCTCCGGCGAAGGACGTTCCGGCGAAGGATGCTCCGGCGAAGGGCTCGCTCGTTGCGCGGGCCGCCGGCTCCTGGAAGTCGATCGGCACCCCCGGGGACGACACGCTGGACACCCTCACCGTCACCGGCGACAAACTCACCGCCAAGGGCGCGAAGCTGTCCTGTACGGGCACGGTCGCGCCGGGGCCCGAGAAGAACGGCCGGGAGACGGCGAACGTGACCCTCACCTGCGAGGGCGGCAAGGACGGCAACCGCGGCCCCGGCCACCTGCAGGTGAAGCCCGACGGCTCGGCCCTGTACATCGACTACGACGGCCCCGAGGGCGGCTGGGGCGGCCCCACGGACAGCTACCGGCGGGCTTGACCGGGGTGCGCGGGCTGCGGTTCCGGCTGCGGTGCGGGGCCGTATATTTACGGCGCCGTGCCCTCTTGCGTGGTGGCACCCGGCACTTGGCGCCACAAATAC
>NZ_JBPQTW010000025.1:0-56123 GCF_051386535.1 Streptomyces sp. URMC 127 | reverse complement strand
GGCCTGCCACATCCGGGCTACGCCGGGCCTCCGGGCCCGTACCGCCCCTCCCCCGGGCGGCCCGCCCGGGACGACACCAACCCGTACAAGCGCCTGCCGCTCGACGACCGCTCCACCGCCCCGACACAGACGGGCCGGCCGCTGCCGCCGCCCCGCAGGCCCCGGGGCAGCGGATACCGCTACGGCGCGCCGCCGCCCGAGGAACCTCCGCCTCCGCCGCCCGGGCCGCCGCCACGGCCCCGTTGACCGCGGTTCACGCGGAGTAGGCCGTGTCTTCCTCGTCCGCTCCCCGGGACAGGTGTACGGATCGCGAGCGGGGCCCGATACGGTAAGAGGACCATGAGCGCATCGCAGACCCCGCCTGCCACCCTTGTCACCGGCGACGACGAGCCGACCCTCCTCGTCAAGATCTTCGGGAAGGACCGGCCGGGCATCACCGCCGGGCTCTTCGACACGCTCGCCGCGTACGCCGTCGACGTCGTGGACATCGAGCAGGTCGTCACCCGGGGCCGGATAACGCTGTGCGCGCTGGTCACGGCGCCGGAGGGCGGCGCGCACGCCGAGGGCGAGCTGCGGGCCACGGTGCACAGCTGGGCCGAGTCGATGCGGATGCAGGCGGAGATCATCTCGGGCCGGGGCGACAACCGGCCGCGCGGCACGGGGCGTTCCCACGTCACGGTGCTGGGACACCCGCTCACCGCCGAGTCCACCGCGGCCATCGCCGCCCGGATCACCGGCACCGGCGGCAACATCGACCGCATCTTCCGGCTCGCCAAGTATCCGGTGACCGCGGTGGAGTTCGCCGTGTCCGGCACGGAGACCGAGACGCTGCGCACCGCGCTCGCGCTGGAGGCGCACGAGCGCGGCGTGGACGTGGCGGTCGTGGCGGCGGGGCTGCAGCGCCGGGCCCAGCGGCTGATCGTCATGGACGTGGACTCCACGCTGATCCAGGACGAGGTCATCGAGCTGTTCGCGGCGCACGCGGGCTGCGAGGCCGAGGTCGCGGAGGTGACCGCGCGGGCGATGCGCGGCGAGCTGGACTTCGAGGAGTCGCTGCACGCCCGGGTGGCGCTGCTGGCCGGCCTGGACGAGTCCGTGGTGGACAAGGTGCGGGCGGAGGTGCGGCTGACGCCGGGCGCCCGGACGCTGATCCGCACCCTCAAGCGGCTCGGCTACCAGGTGGGCGTGGTCTCGGGCGGCTTCACGCAGGTGACCGACGACCTGCAGGAGCGGCTCGGGCTGGACTTCGCCTCGGCGAACACCCTGGAGATCGCCGACGGAAAGCTGACCGGCCGGGTCACCGGGGAGATCGTGGACCGGGCGGGCAAGGCCCGGCTGCTGCGCCGGTTCGCCGCCGAGGCGGGCGTGCCGCTCGCGCAGACCGTGGCCATCGGTGACGGCGCGAACGACCTCGACATGCTCAACGCGGCGGGGCTGGGCGTGGCCTTCAACGCCAAGCCGGTGGTCCGTCAGGCCGCGCACACGGCGGTGAACGTCCCGTTCCTGGACACGGTGCTCTACCTGCTGGGCGTCACGCGCGAAGAGGTCGAGGCGGCGCGCACCCACGAGTGAGGTGGGCGGGGGGTGGGGGTGCCGGTGACTGTGCATTCCGCCGGACCCTCGCCGTGGGGGCTCGTCACCGCTGCGGCGGGCTCTTCTTCCAGGGCACCCCGCCCGTTGCAGGCCGCGCACAAGTGCCCACCGCAACGGCGAGGCACCCGATGGCGAGGGTCCGGCGGAATGGGGGACCGCCGGAACCCACGCGTACTCCGCAACCGGGCGACCCCGCCCGCTACGCGTGCGGCGCCCAGAAGGCCACGAGCCTGCCGACGCCGTGTTCGACCGCCTTCCACGAGCCGGTGAAGGTCAGCACCGCGATGGCGGAGGTGGGGAACCCCGAGCGGTTCATCCGGGCGAGCAGATCGCCGTCGGCCTCGCCCGCGAGGGCGTCGGCCAGGGCGTGCATACCCGGGTTGTGCCCGATCAGCACCAGGTCGGCCACCTCGTCGGAGACCTCGTTGAGCAGGGCGATCAGCTCGCCGAGCGAGGCCTCGTACATCCGGTCCTCGTAGACCGTCCGGGGACGCTCGGGCAGCTCGGAGACGGCGAGCTTCCACGTCTCGCGGGTGCGGGCGGAGGTGGAACAGAGGGCCAGCTCGGGGGTGACGCCGGAACCGGCGAGCCAGCGGCCGGCTACCGGGGCGTCCTTGCGGCCGCGGTCGGCGAGGGGGCGTTCGTGGTCGTCGCCGTCGGACCACTCGGCTTTGGCGTGCCGGAGAATGACGATCCTGCGGGTCGGTTCGGAGCTCATGCCGTCCAGCTTCGCATGAAACCCACGGCGAAGCGCGGGGTGTTGGGGCGCTTGCCCCCGAAGCGGCACGGACTCGCCCCGCCGGCCGTCATGCGGTGAGCGCGCCCAGCGCGAGCTGGACGAATGCGACCACGTGGGCGACGGGGCCCGCGCCGGCGGCGTCCGGGGCGGGGTCCGCGGAGGCGGGGGCGGCCGTGAGGGCGAAGAAGGCGGTGAAGGCCGCGACGGCCAGCGCCAGGGCCCACCACGGCAGGCCCGCCTGCACCGTGCTGACGGTCCGGGCCTTCGGGCCGACAGGCCCCTTCGTACCGGCGGACCCTTTCGTACCGGCGGATCCGTTCGTACCGGCGGGCATGGGATCGCCTCCGAGCGCTCTGGTGCACCGCCGCGTCGCGGTGTACTACGAAGCTACGGAGAACGGGGTGCCGCTCCCATCCGGTGGACCACCCACTTGTCCCTGACCCAGGCCCCCTAGGGGACGGGGGGTTAGCCCCACCCCCGCATGGAGGCGGGCCGCCGGGGCCGGCGCCGGGCGCCGGAGGGAGCCGGGGGCCGGGGCCGGGCCCTGGCCAGGGCCCGGGCGCTCAGGGGGAGAAGACCGTCGCGATGACCGCGATGACCACGGTGATGCCGAGCATCGCACCGAGGATCGTCAGCAGGGCCTTCTGGCCGTTCTTGGGGTTCGGGTCGAGCACAGGCTGCATGCCGCCCAGTGTCCCACCCCGCCTGCCCGCGGGTGCGACCGGGTCAGGAAGGGCAGGAGGGGCAGGAAGGACAAGAAGGGACCATACGGGGCAGGCCGGGACGAGCCGGGGCCCGGGCGGTCACGCGCGGTCGAGCTCGTCCTCGACGGTGCGGGCGCGGCCGGCCAGCACGCCCGCGATGACCTGAGGAACCATCAGCGCGGCCATGAGGGCGAGCGGCACGCCCCAGCCGCCGGTGCGCTCGTTGAGCCAGCCCACGAGCAGCGGGCCGGGGATGGAGATCAGGTAGCCGGTGCTCTGGGCGAACGCGGACAGCCGCACCACGCCCCCGCCGGTGCGGGCGCGCATGCCGATCAGCGTCAGGGCGAGCGTGAAGGCACTGTTGGACACGCCGAGCAGCACGGCCCAGACCCAGGCGCCGCCGGCCGGGGCCAGCCACAGGCCCGCGTAGCCAGCCAGCCCGAAGCAGGCCAGGGCGACAACCAGGACGCCCTGGTGGGGCAGGCGGGCGGCGAGGCGCGGCAGCAGGAAGGCCAGCGGCACGCCGGTCAGCATCGTGACGGCGCTCAGGACGCCCGCGGTGGAGGCGGGCACCCCCGCGTCCCGGAAGATCGCCGGCATCCAGCCCATGACGATGTAGGCACCGGTGGCCTGGATGCCGAAGAAGATGCCGAGGGCCCAGGCGGTCGGGCTGCGGGTGATGCTGGTGCGCGGGGTGTCCTGGGCGGCGGCCGCGGGGGCGGCGGCGTCCTCCGTACGGCCGCGGCGGGCGGCCGCCAGCCAGAGCAGTCCGGCCGCGGCGGCGAGCAGCGCCCAGGAGCCGAGGCCGAGGCGCCAGCTGTGGCCCATCGCGTCGGCGAGCGGCACGGTGGCGGCGGCCGCACCGGCCGCGCCCGCGGCGATGGCCATCGAATACAAGCCGGTCATCGGGCCGATGCGGTCGGGGAACCAGCGCCTGACGGCCAGGGGCATCAGGACGTTGCTGACGGCGATGCCCGCGAGCGCGAGCACGCTCAGGGCGAGGAAGCCGGGGACCCCTCCCGCGTACGGGCGCAGGGCGAGGCCCGCGGCTATCGCCGCCATGCCGGCGCAGACGACCGCGGCGGGCCCGAAGCGGCGGGCCAGCCGGGGCGCGGCGAGGCCGAAGACGGCGAAGCAGAAGGCGGGCACGGACGTGAGCAGGCCGGCCACGGCCCCGCTCATGCCGAGGTCGGCGCGGACCTCCTTGAGGAGCGAGCCGAGGCTCGTGACGGCGGGGCGGAGGTTGAGCGCGGCGAGGACGAGGCCCGCGACGAGGAGCGGGACGGCCCGGGAGCGGCCGGCCGGACGCGCCGGACCGGCCGGTCCTTCCTGGGCGGGCGGGGGCGCGGGGGTGCCGGCCGGGCCGGTTGCTCCGAGGTCTTCGTCTCTGAGGTCTTCGTCTGCCGTGGGTGCCATGACGGCATCATAGATAGAATCATGGGATGAATGGAGGCTGTCGATGCCACTGAACTCCCCCAGGCGCTCCCGCCTCGTCGACCAGGTCATCGCCGAGCTGCGCGGTCAGATCACGTCCGGTGAGTGGGCCGTCGGCTCGCGCATCCCCACCGAGCCCGAGCTGGTCGAGCGGCTCGGCGTGGCCCGCAACACCGTGCGCGAGGCGGTGCGCGCCCTCGCGCACAACGGTCTGCTGGACATCCGCCAGGGCTCCGGCACGTACGTCGCCGCGACCAGCGAGCTGGCCGGCGTGATGCACCGCCGCTTCGCCGACGCCGACCCGCTGCACGTGGCCGAGCTGCGCAGCGCCCTGGAGGCGTCGGCCGCGCGGCTCGCGGCCCGCCGCCGCACCGAGCAGGACCTCGTACAGCTGGCCGCGCTGCTGGAGCGGCGCGAGGAGGCGTGGCGCTCGGGCGACGCGGAGCGGTTCGTGGAGGCGGACGCCACGCTGCACGCCGCCGTCGTCTCCGCCGCGCACAACGAGGTGATGTCCGAGGTCTACGCGGACCTCGGCGGGGTGATGCGCGAGTTCCTGCGGGCGGGCGTGGGGACGGCGCTGCGGCCGGAGGGGCTCGTGGACCACGGGCGGCTGGTCGCGGCCATCGAGGAGGGCGACGAGGAGACCGCGGGCGCGGAGGCGAGCGCCTACCCGTTCGGCTGCCGGGGCGTCGCCTGCGCGGGCTGAGTCCGGAAAAGCCCGGTGCCCGTTCCGCAGCTGCGGAACGGGCACCGGGCGTGAAGGCGGCGGAGCGCTACGCCCCCATGGAGCGTTTACGCTCCCATCATGTGGACGCCGCCGTCCACGTGGACGATCTCGCCCGTCGTGCGCGGGAAGAAGTCGGAGAGCATGCCGACGACGCCGCGGCCGGCCGGCTCCGGGTCGGCGAGGTCCCAGCCGATGGGCGCGCGGTGGTTCCACACGTCCGCGAGCTCCTCGAAGCCCGGGATGGACTTGGCGGCCATCGACTTGATGGGGCCGGCGGAGACCAGGTTGCAGCGGATGCCCTTGGGGCCGAGGTCACGGGCCAGGTAGCGGTTGGTGCCCTCCAGCGCGGCCTTGGCCACGCCCATCCAGTCGTACTTCGGCCACGCGATCTGCGCGTCGAAGGTCAGGCCGACGATCGAGGCGCCCTCGCCCATCAGCGGCAGCAGCGCCATGGCCAGCGACTTGTAGGAGTACGCCGAGACCTGGACGGCCGTGGAGACGTCCTCCCACGTGGCGTCGAGGAAGTTGAAGGCGCCCTGCGGGCCGAAGGCGATGGAGTGCACGATGCCGTCGAGCCGGGCGTCCTCGCCCTGGAGCTCGCGCACCTTGTCCGCCAGCCCGTCCAGGTGCTCCTGGTTGGTGACGTCCAGCTCGATGACCGGGGCTTCCTTGGGGAGGCGCTTGGCGATGCGCTCGACCAGGGAGAGCCGGCCGAAGCCGGTCAGGATGACCTCGGCGCCCTCGTTCTGGGCGACCTTCGCGGCCTGGAAGGCGATCGACGCCTCGGTGAGGACGCCGGTGACCAGGATGCGCTTGCCTGCGAGGATTCCACTCATGTCGTTCAGTGACCCATGCCCAATCCGCCGTCGACGGGAATGACGGCTCCAGTGATGTATGCGGCCTCGTCGGAGGCGAGGAAGCGGACCGAGGCGGCGATCTCCTCGGGCTGCGCGTAGCGCGCGAGCGGAACCTGCTTGGTGATGCCCTCGCGCTGCTCGTCGGTGAGCACGCGGGTCATGTCGGTGTCGACGAAGCCGGGGGCGACGACGTTACAGGTGATGTTGCGGGAGCCCAGCTCACGGGCGATCGAGCGGGCGAAGCCCACCAGGCCGGCCTTGGAGGCGGCGTAGTTGGCCTGGCCCGCGGAGCCCAGCAGGCCCACCACGGAGGAGATCAGCACGACGCGGCCCTTGCGGGCGCGGAGCATGCCCTTCGAGGCCCGCTTGACGACCCGGAAGGTGCCCGTGAGGTTGGTGTCCACGACGGAGGTGAAGTCCTCCTCGGACATCCGCAGCAGCAGCTGGTCGCGGGTGACGCCGGCGTTGGCCACCAGCACCTCGACCGCGCCCTGCTTGTCCTCGATCTCCTTGAAGGCCTGTTCGACCTGCTCGGAGTCGGTGATGTCGCACTTGACGGGGAGGCATCCCAGGTCCAGGAGGGCGGCCGGCGGCTCACCCGAGCGGTAGGTGAAGGCGACCTTGTCGCCCGCCTCCGCGAAGGCGCGGGCGATGGCGAGGCCGATGCCCCGGTTTCCTCCGGTGACCAGAACCGAGCGGCTCAAAGGACCACCCTTCCTTCACGTGTAGCTGCCATTGGTCGTCTGTACCGTACGAAAACTATCGGGCCGCGGCGGCGGGCGCGCAGCCCGCCCCTAACAGGAGCGCATCGCGGACCCTGTGGGGTCCCTACAGAAACCGGCACCGCGCGCGGCGGCGCGGGCCGTCCGCGACGCTCCCCGGCGGACTTCGCGATCCGTCGCTGAACTGCGCAAAAGGCCGGGCCCGGGCGTGCCGCGGCGTGGTTCACTGCGTCTTCGGGAGACATCGCATGCTCAAGGGGAGGCCATCCGTGCCACATGAAATCGACGCGTCGTTCCTCGCGCTGCCGCTGCGGCAGCTCGCCGACGCGGCCCTCGCGCGCGCCCGGGCCCTGGGGGCCGATCACGCGGACTTCCGCCTGGAGCGGGTGCGCAGCGCGTCCTGGCGGCTGCGGGACGCCCGGCCGGCGGGCACCTCGGACACCACGGACCTGGGGTACGCGGTGCGGGTGGTGCACGGCGGGAGCTGGGGCTTCGCGTCGGGCGTCGAGCTGACGATGGACGCGGCGGCGCGGGTGGCCGGGCAGGCCGTCGCGATGGCCAGGCTGTCGGCGAAGGTGATCGCGGCCGCGGGCTCCGACGAGCGCGTGGAGCTGGCGCCGGAGCCGGTGCACGCCGAGCGGACGTGGGTGTCGTCCTACGAGGTCAGCCCCTTCGACGTGCCGGACGCGGACAAGAGCGCGCTGCTCGCCGACTGGAGCGCGCGGCTGCTGGCGGCGGACGGGGTGGCGCACGCGGACGCCTCGCTGCTGACCGTCCAGGAGAACAAGTTCTACGCCGACTCGGCGGGCACGACCACCACCCAGCAGCGCGTGCGGGTGCACCCGCAGCTGACGGCGGTCGCCGTCGATCCGGCCACCGGCGGCTTCGACGCGATGCGCACCCTCGCGCCCCCGGCCGGCCGCGGCTGGGAGTACCTGACGGGCACCGGCTGGGACTGGGACGCCGAGCTGGCGGAGATCCCGGAGCTGCTGGCGGAGAAGATGCGCGCGCCGAGCGTCGAAGCGGGCTCGTACGACCTGGTGGTCGACCCGTCCAACCTGTGGCTGACCATCCACGAGTCGGTCGGCCACGCCACCGAGCTGGACCGCGCGCTGGGCTACGAGGCCGCCTACGCGGGCACCTCCTTCGCGACCTTCGACCAGCTCGGCAAGCTGAAGTACGGCTCGCAGCTGATGAACGTCACGGGCGACCGGACCGCCGAGCACGGCCTCGCGACCATCGGCTACGACGACGAGGGCGTCGAGGCCCAGTCCTGGGACCTCGTCAAGGACGGCGTCTTGGTGGGCTACCAGCTGGACCGGCGCATCGCGAAGCTCACCGGTTTCGAGCGCTCCAACGGCTGCGCCTTCGCCGACTCCCCCGCCCACGTCCCGGTGCAGCGCATGGCCAACGTCTCCCTGCAGCCGGCACCGGACGGGCCGTCGACGGAGGAGCTGATCTCCGGCGTGGAGCGCGGCATCTACGTGGTCGGCGACCGCTCCTGGTCGATCGACATGCAGCGGTACAACTTCCAGTTCACGCAGCAGAGGGCGTACGCGATCCGGAACGGGCGGCTGGCGGGGCAGTTGCGCGATGTCGCCTACCAGGCGACGACCACCGACTTCTGGGGTTCGATGACGGCGGTCGGCGGTCCGCAGACGTACGTCCTGGGGGGCGCGTTCAACTGCGGCAAGGCGCAGCCGGGCCAGGTCGCGGCCGTCTCCCACGGCTGCCCCTCGGCTCTCTTCGAGGGCGTCAACATCCTGAACACGAACGAGGAGGCGGGTCAGTGAGCGGCTGCCACGCAACCGGCCGGGGGTCCGGGGGTCGTCCCCCGGGACAGCACAGCCTGAACACGAACGAGGAGGCGGGTCAGTGAGCCCTCGTAACCAGCCGCACGAGATCGTCGAGCGCGCCCTGGAGCTGTCGCGGGCCGACGGCTGCATGGTGATCGCCAGTGAGCGGTCCACGGCCAACCTCCGCTGGGCGCGCAACGCCCTGACGACCAACGGCGTCACCCGTGGCCGTACGGTCACGGTGATCGCCACCGTGGACGGTGCCGAGGGCACCGCCTCGGGCGTCGTGTCGCGCTCGGCCGTCACGGCCGCGGAGCTGGAGCCGTTGGTGCGGGCGGCCGAGGCCGCCGCGCGCGAGGCCGGCCCGGCGGAGGACGCGCAGCCGCTGGTGACGGGCGTGCCGCACTCGCCCGACTTCACGGCCGCGCCCGCCGAGACCTCCTCCTCCGTCTTCGACGCGTTCGCGCCCGCGCTCGGGGAGTCCTTCGCCGGGGCGCGGGCCGCGGGCCGCGAGCTGTACGGCTTCGCCCACCACGAGGTGTCCTCGCACTACCTGGGCACGTCCGCCGGGCTGCGGCTGCGCCACGACCAGCCGACCGGCACCCTGGAGCTCAACGCCAAGTCTCCGGACGGCGTGCGCTCCGCGTGGGCGGGCCGGGCCACGCGTGACTTCACGGACGTCGACCCGCAGGCGATGGACGCCGAGCTGGCGCAGCGCCTCGCCTGGGCCGGGCGGAAGATCGAGCTGCCGGCCGGGCGGTACGAGACGCTGCTGCCGCCGACGGCCGTGGCGGACCTGCTCGTCTACCAGCTGTGGTCGGCCGCGGCGCGCGACGCCGCCGAGGGCCGGACGGTCTTCTCGAAGCCCGGCGGCGGCACCCGCGTCGGGGAGAAGCTGTCGCCGCTGCCGCTGACGCTGCGCAGCGACCCGCGGGCGGCGGGCCTGGAGTGCGCGCCGTTCGTGCTCACCTCCTCCTCGGGGGACGACGCGTCGGTCTTCGACAACGGCCTGCCGCTGGGCCGGGTGGACTGGATCCGCGACGGCGTGCTGGAGCACCTGGTGACCACGCGGCACACGGCCGGGCTCACGGGCCTGCCGGTCACCCCGGGCGTGGACAACCTGATCCTGGACGCGGGCGGCACGCGCTCGCTGCAGGAGATGGTCGCGGCCACCGAGCGGGGCCTGCTGCTGACCTCCCTGTGGTACATCCGCGAGGTCGACCCGGCGTCGCTGCTGCTGACCGGGCTGACCCGGGACGGCGTCTACCTCGTGGAGAACGGCGAGGTCGTCGGCGAGGTCAACAACTTCCGCTTCAACGAGTCCCCGGTGTCGCTGCTGTCGCGCGTCACCGAGGCGGGCCGCACCGAGCCGACGCTGCCGCGCGAGTGGGGCGACTACTTCACCCGGGCGGCGGCGCCCGCCCTGCGCGTGCCGGACTTCAACATGAGTTCGGTGAGCCGGGGCGTGTGACGGCCGGGGGGCGAACAGCGGGGGCGCGGCACCGGTCCGAATAGACTGGTCCGCGTCCACCCGTCCCTTCTCTCCTCTCTCTCCTCCTCCCCTTTCTCCGTTTCACCGCGTCCCCGGGCGCACCGCTTTCTTCTTTCGTCCCTTTTCCGTCCCATCGACCCCAGGAATGTCATGACACGCCTCGGCGAATCCGTCGCCCGCGCCGGCGAGCTCCTCGCGCAGGACCTCTCCTCCGACCAGACCGTCCAGCGGCTGCTGCAGGAGACGGGCTCGCGGCGCTATCTCGATCTGACGGATCTGTCGGCGAAGGAGCAGGCCGAGCTGATCGCCGCCCGCACCGTCGAGGTGCTGCCGGGCGTGGACAAGCTGGCCGAGCGCATCGAGGAGCGGCGCGCGGCGGGCAAGGGCCTGAAGATCAAGCTGGGCATCGACCCGACCGCGGCCGACGTGCACCTCGGCCACGCCGTGCCGGTGATCATCCTCAGCCGCTTCCAGCGCATGGGCCACGACGTCACCCTCCTCATCGGCGACTTCACGGCCAAGATCGGCGACCCGACGGGCCGCACGGCCGAGCGCCCGCCGCTGACCGACGAGGACATCGCGCAGAACCTCGCGGGCTACCGCGAGCAGGTGCGCCCGTTCTTCGACTTCGAGAAGGTCACGTTCGTCCAGAACAGCGAGTGGCTGGCCCCGTACACCTTCCCGGAGCTGCTCGGCCTGCTGTCGCAGGTGCCGGTCTCGCAGCTGCTGCAGCGCGAGGACTTCCGCAACCGTCTGGCGGCGGGCTCGGGCCTGACCATGTCGGAGCTGCTGTACCCGATCGCCCAGGGCCTGGACTCGGTCGCGCTCGACTGCGACGTGGAGCTCGGCGGCGCCGACCAGCTGCTGAACCTGCAGATGGGCCGCAAGCTCATGGAGCTGAAGGGCCAGAAGCCGCAGCTGGTCGTCACCATGCCGCTGATCGAGGGCACGGACGGCACGGGCGCGAAGATGTCCAAGTCCAAGGGCAACTACGTGGGCCTGTCCGCGCCCGCCGACGACGTCTTCGGCAAGATCATGTCGGTGCCGGACCGGCTGATGGAGCCGTACCTGAAGGCCTGGACCGAGTGGACGGACGAGGAGATCGCCCGCGCCCTGTCCCGGGTCGAGGAGCGCTCGCTGCACCCGATGGACCTCAAGAAGATCCTCGCGGGTGAGGTCGTGACCGCGCTGTACGGCATCGAGGCGGCGATGGCGGCCCGGGCCGGGTTCGTCGCGCAGTTCTCGAAGAAGAGCTTCTCCGACGTGGAGACGCCCGTGGTGGAGCTCGCCGAGCACGGTGCCTCGCCGGCGACGGCGGTGCTCAGCCAGGTCCTGGGCTTCCAGCCGTCCGCTTCGGCGGCGCGCCGGGTCGCCAAGCAGAACGGCCTGCGGCTCGTGGTCGAGACGGACGGCGGCCAGGAGGCCGTCGTGCTGGCCGAGGCCGATGCGATCCGCCCGCTGGGCGAGGTCGTGACCGAGACGGTCGCCAAGGTGGCCGGCGCCGGCCGGGTCTACCTCAAGGCGGGCCGGAAGATCGCCGAGCTGCGGTAGGGAGCCCTGCCGAGCCCTCCGTCCGGGGCGGTCCGTACGCGAGACGCGTGCGGGCCGCCCCGGCGGCGTATAGCGGCTTTACGGCGTCGTAGCGGCCTCACGACGTCATGGCGGCCTCACGACGTCATGACGCCTTGTGGGCGCCCGCCCCTCCCGTCACGCAGCGTGTCTCCCGCCCGGTCTCCTGTCCCCGCGCACCGCGACCCACAGCCGGTCTCCGATGCCGACGACGAGGACGGCTCCCGCCAGCTGCAGCAGGTGCCGGCCCCAGTCGACGCCCTTGGTCTCGTTGATGCCGAGCCCCGTGGCCGCCCAGTTGCCGAGCAGGCTGCCGATCATGCCCAGGATGATCGTCAGCCACAGGGGGATCTGCTGCTTGCCGGGCAGGATCGCCTTGGCGATCAGGCCCAGCACGAGCCCGACGATGATGGCCCACAACCAGCTCATGTCGCCTCCTCAGCGGCGCGATGTGCCGTGCCCCGCCATTCTGGGGCCGCCGCCCGTACGGCGCACGCCGGAGCCGCTCGTCCCCCGCCGTACGGGCCTGCCGTACGCAGCCGCAGGCCGGAACGGGGACGCCGGGGGACCCGCTCTCGTACCCGGCGGCCACGCGGCGTAACGTGGAGGTTGTCCCGCCGAGGGTGCGCGGGCGCGGCGGATCAGGTGGTGGAACGTGATGCGGAAGCAGGGCGGGACGGCGGTCTTCAGGATCACCGGTGCCCGTCAGGGCCTGGCCGAGGACGTGCGCGGCCGCCAGCGCCGCTACGTCATCTCGATGGCGATCCGCACCCTGTCGGTGGTGCTCACCGTGGTGCTGTGGAACGTCGAGCGCTTTGTGGCGATCGGCACGCTGATCCTGGGTGCCGCGCTGCCGTACGTGGCGGTCGTGATCGCCAACGCGGGGCGGGAGAACGCCCCTTCGCTGCCCGGCACGTTCGTTCCGGCCCCGACACGGCCGGTGCTGATGCCGGGCCCCGACGGGGAGATGGCGGAATCCGTCCCGGAAGCCGCCCGCGGCACCGAGGGCGATCAAGGGCGTGACCACGGCTGATACGCCGTGGGGGCGCGGCGGCCGGGGGCGCGCGCCGCAAAGCTCAAGAAAACCTCAGATCAATCATGTGGTTTCAGTGCCGCACGCCGGGCACCCCGTGACATACTTCCTAAGCGCTCCGCATCCCCCGTCGGAGCGACAGACCGACGCCGGGCGGCTCCCCCCGTGGCTGCCCGGCGTCGCCGTGTCCGCACGCGGTTCGTAGAGTCTGGGGTGTGACTTCCCCCGATGACGCCGTGATCTGTTCCGCCAAGGGCTGCCGTGCCCCCGCCGTCTGGGTGCTGGCGTGGAACAACCCCAAGCTGCACACGCCGGACCGCCGCAAGACGTGGCTCGCGTGCGACGAGCACCGCGAGCACCTGTCCAACTTCCTCGGTCTGCGGGGCTTCCTGAAGGACGTGGTGACGCTGGAGGAGTGGGA
Organism: Streptomyces sp. URMC 127; assembly: GCF_051386535.1. Taxonomy (NCBI): domain Bacteria; kingdom Bacillati; phylum Actinomycetota; class Actinomycetes; order Kitasatosporales; family Streptomycetaceae; genus Streptomyces; species Streptomyces sp. URMC 127. The sequence continues at coordinate 43,036 of NZ_JBPQTW010000025.1, read as the reverse complement.
GGCCTCGCCCAAGGCGTAGACCCGGCCCCGGCCGCCCGGCCGGTCAGCCGCCGATGGCGGACATGGGCCGCTGCGGCTGCAGGAAGGCCGGGTCGTCCAGGCCCGAGCCCGCCTTCTTGCCCCGCATCGCCCGCTCCCAGCGCCCGGCGAGCTCCTCGTCCGTGGCGCCGGAGCGCAGCGCGGCGCGCAGGTCCGTCTCCTCGCGCGCGAAGAGGCAGTTGCGGATCTGCCCGTCGGCGGTGAGCCGGGTGCGGTCGCAGGCGCCGCAGAAGGGGCGGGTGACGGAGGCGATGACGCCGACCCGGCCGGGCCCGCCGTCGACGAGCCAGCGTTCGGCGGGGGCGGCGCCGCGCTCGCCAGCGTCCTCGGGGGTGAGGGCGAAGCGGGTGCTCAGGCTCGCGAGGATGTCCGACGCGGTGATCATGCCGTCGCGGCGCCACCCGTGCTGGGCGTCGAGGGGCATCTGTTCGATGAAGCGCAGCTCGTAGCCCTGGTCGAGGGCCCAGGCCAGCAGGTCGGGCGCCTCGTCGTCGTTGAGGCCGGGCATCAGGACGGTGTTGACCTTCACGGGCGTGAGGCCGGCGGCGCGGGCCGCGGCGAGGCCGTCGAGGACGTCCTGGTGACGCTTGCGGCGGGTCAGCCGCTGGAAGACGTCGGGCCGCAGCGTGTCGAGGGAGACGTTGACGCGGTCGAGGCCGGCGTCCGCGAGGGCCTGGGCGGTGCGCGCGAGGCCGATGCCGTTGGTGGTGAGGGATATCCGGGGGCGCGGCCGCAGGGCGGCGCAGCGCTCGACGAGGGAGACGAGGCCGGGGCGCAGCAGGGGCTCGCCGCCGGTGAAGCGGACCTCGGTGATGCCGAGCCGGGTCACGGCGATGCGCACGAGGCGGACGATCTCGTCGTCGGTGAGCAGGTCGGGCTTGGCGAGCCACTGGAGGCCCTCTTCGGGCATGCAGTAGGTGCAGCGCAGGTTGCAGCGGTCGGTCAGGGAGACGCGCAGGTCGGTCGCGACGCGCCCGTAGGTGTCGATGAGCACGCTGCGGCCCCTCCCGGCGGACGTGAACGTTCGTTCCTGTGCAGCGTACGCGATCGCCCGGGGCGCGGGTGGTTTCGGGCTCCGCCCCGGGCCCGGCCGCCGGTCGCCGGGCGGGCTGTCTGCCGGCCCGCCCGGCGTTCGGACGCGGGAATGCCGCCCGGTCCGGAGGAGCTCAGTGCGCCCCGTATCCCGTGAGGGAGCGGACCTCGAGCTCGGCGTACTTGGCGTCCGCGGCGGGCTCTTCGCGGGAGAGCAGCGAGCCGAGCCAGCCCAGCAGGAAGCCGAGCGGGATGGAGACCAGGCCCGGGTTGCCGAGCGGGAAGTAGTCGAAGTCCATGCCGGGGAAGAGCGCCTTCTCGTTGCCGGAGACCACCGGGGAGAAGATCACCAGGCCGACGGACGAGATCAGCCCGCCGTAGATCGACCAGAGCGCGCCGCGGGTGGTGAAGCGCTTCCAGAAGAGGCTGTAGAGGATGGTCGGGAGGTTGGCGGAGGCCGCGACGGCGAAGGCGAGGGCCACGACGGCGGCGGCGTTGAGCCGGTGGGCGAAGATGCTCAGGGCGATGGCGACCGCGCCGATGACGACGGCGGCGCACTTGGCGGTGAGCACCTCCTCCTTCTCGCTGGTCTTCCCCTTGCGGATGACGTTGGCCCACAGGTCGTGCGCGAAGGAGGCCGAGGAGGCGAGGGTGAGGCCCGCGACCACGGCGAGGATCGTCGCGAAGGCGACCGCGGAGATCACGGCGAGGAGGACGGCGCCGCCGGTCGAGCCGGCGCCGCCGCCGACCTCCTGGGCGAGCAGCGGGGCGGCGGTGTTGCCGGAGGGGTCGGAGGCGGTGATGGACTTGGAGCCGACGAGGGCGGCGGCGCCGAAGCCCAGTGCGATGGTCATCAGGTAGAAGGCGCCGATGATGCCGATGGCCCAGTTCACGGACTTGCGGGCGGCCTTGGCGGTGGGCACGGTGTAGAAGCGGATGAGGATGTGCGGCAGGCCGGCGGTGCCCAGGACGAGGGCGAGGCCGAGCGAGATGAAGTTGAGCTTGGTGGTGCCGTCCTTGCCGTACTGCAGGCCCGGTTCGAGGAAGGCCTTGCCCTTGCCGCTCTCCTCGGCGGCGCGCCCGAGGAGGGTGGAGACGTTCCAGCCGACCTTGTTGAGCACGAGGACGGTGATCAGCAGGGTGCCGAGGATGAGCAGGACCGCCTTGACGATCTGCACCCACGTGGTGCCCTTCATGCCGCCGATGGTCACGTAGAGGACCATCACCAGGCCGACCAGGCCGATGATCCAGCGCCGCGAGCCCTCTCCCGAGGCCCCGAGCAGCAGCGCCACGAGGGCGCCCGCGCCGATCATCTGCGCGAGCAGGTAGAAGATCGAGACGACGATGGTGGAGGTGCCGGCGGCGGTCCGTACGGGGCGCTGCCTGAGCCGGTACGCGAGGGCGTCGGCCATGGTGAAGCGGCCGGAGTTGCGCAGCGGTTCGGCGACGAGCAGCAGGGCCACCAGCCAGGCGACGAGGAAGCCGATGGAGTAGAGGAAGCCGTCGTAGCCGTAGAGGGCGATGGCGCCCGCGATGCCGAGGAAGGACGCTGCGGACATGTAGTCGCCGGAGATGGCGAGGCCGTTCTGGAAGCCGGTGAAGGAGCGGCCGCCGGCGTAGAAGTCGGTGGCGTCCTTGGTCTGCCGGCCGGCCCAGACGGTGATGGCGAGGGTGGCGGCGACGAAGACGGAGAAGAGCGTGATGATCAGGGTGCGGTGCTCGCTCGCGGCGCCGGCCGCGAGGGGGACGCCGGTGTGCAGGGCACCGGGGATGCCGGCCGCGCTGGAGATGCTGGACATGGAAGTCACTCCCCCGCTTCCAGGCGGGCCCGCAGGGCCTCGGCCTTGGGATCGAGCTTCGCCGCCGCGTGCCGCGAGTACCACCAGGCGATGAGGAAGGTGGTGAGGAACTGGGCGAGACCGAGGACGAACGCCACGTTGATGTTGCCCAGGACCGTCGTGCCCATGAAGTCGCCCGCGTAGTTGGAGAGCAGGACGTACAGCAGGTACCAGGAGACGAAGGCGAGGGTGAGCGGGAAGGCGAAGGAGCGCTGGGCGCGGCGGAGTTCGCCGAACTCGGCGCTCGACTGCACCTCGCTGAAACGGTCGGCCGCCGCGGGTGCGGCGGCTGCGGTGGTGCCCGGGCCGTCGGGCTCGTCCGGCCCTTGAGTGGTGATCGGTGCGGTGTCCACGGTCTCTCCTGTACAAGGGGGGTGTGAGGCGCGAGCCGATGGCTTGTGATCCGGATCACGCATCGTAGAGGCAGGTCGCAGTATGCGACAGGGGTGGCGGCCCGGAATTCGGCAGCGGCAGGGGGCCCGGGCGACACCGCCCGCCCGCGGCATCGTTGACCCTGGTGTGAGCGACGCGCCTCCTCCTCCCCCGCCGTCCCCCGGTCGACGACCGTTCGGGATCGTCAGGTTGACGGCGCCCATAGCGGCGGTGCCGACCGGCCGGCCCGTGCCCCTGCCGCGGGCGGGACGGTGGTACGGGCCCCGGGTGCCGCTGCCGCCGCTGAGCATCGACGCGCTGCGCGACAGCGATCTCGCGCCCTGACTCCGGGCCCTGTTCCAGGCCCCGTTCAGACCTCTTTCCAGGCCCGTTCAGGCCCTGGTCCGGACCTCTGACGGACCCCCCGCCCGGGCCTCGCCGGCCCCCTTCGCGGGCCTCCCCGCTCCTCCTCCGGAGCCGGATGCTCCTCTTCCGAATTGCCCCTGAACCAGGGCCTTTTACTACCCGCCTTACGGCCCGTCTTACGGCCCGTCGATGACCTCCGGGCCCGCTGATCCGGAATGCATTGCCCGGTTGTTCCGGAATCCATTGCCCGGTGCCATGATCGGCGCTAGCTTCACTCGTCATGCACCCGCCCGCGCGCGGCCCGCGCTCCGGCGGTTTTCGGATGATGTGGAGAACCCATGGCTCATCTGCGTTCCAGACGGCACGCGCTGCTCGCGGTGCCCGCCGGCCTCGCCCTCACCGCCTCGCTCGGCCTCCTGCCGGGGGTCGCCGCCGCCGCGCCGCAGGCCGCCCCGCAGGCGAAGCAGGCCGTAACGGACGGCCCCCTGCTGTCGTACGTGGTGAACACCGCCGCCGACCGCGCCACCGTCGCCAAGGTGAAGAAGGCCGTCGCCGCGTCCGGCGGCAGCGTCGTGACCGCCTACGAGCAGATAGGCGTCGTCGTCGCCCACTCCGCGAACCCGGACTTCGCCAAGGCGCTGCGCGCGGTCCCCGGCGTCGCGTCCGCGGGCGCCACCCGCACCGCGCCGATCGTCCCGGCCGCCACCACGGACGTCGGCAAGCCCGAGAAGGTCAAGCTGTCCAAGGCGAGCGCCGCCGCGGCTGCGGCCGGCAAGTCCTCCACCGGGGCCGAGCCCCTGGAGAGCCTGCAGTGGGACCTGCCCGCCATCAAGGCGGACCAGGCCGCGAAGGTCAACCCGGGCAGCCGCAAGGTCACCGTCGGCGTCATCGACACGGGTGTGGACGACACCCACCCGGACCTCGCCCCGAACTTCTCCCGGGCCCAGTCGGCGAGCTGCGTCAGCGGCAAGGCCGACACCACGCCCGGCGCCTGGCGCCCGTACAACCCGGCCAAGGACTACCACGGCACGCACGTCGCCGGCACGATAGCCGCGGCCCGCAACGGCACCGGCATCGCGGGCGTCGCCCCGAACGTCAAGGTCTCGGCCCTCAAGGTCTCCAACAAGGACAGCCTGTTCTACGCCGAGAGCGTGGTCTGCGCCTTCGTCTTCGCCGCCGAGCACGGCATAGCGGTGACGAACAACAGCTACTACGTGGACCCGTGGTTGTTCAACTGCGCCGACGACCCCGACCAGAAGGCGATAGCCGAGTCGGTCGCCCGCGCCTCGAAGTACGCCCAGGACAAGGGCACGGTGAACGTCGCCTCGGCCGGCAACTCCAACTTCGACCTGGCCGCCAAGGAGATCACCGACGACTCCAGCCCGAACGACAAGGGCCGCCCGGCGCAGAAGCGCAAGATCGACCCGTCCGTCTGCCTGGACGTCCCGGCGCAGCTGCCCGGCGTGGTCACCGTCTCCGCGACCGGCGCGAAGGGCCAGAAGTCGTACTACTCCAACTACGGCCTCGGCCAGATCGACGTGGCGGCCCCCGGCGGCGACAAGTACCAGGTCCCGGAGCTGCCCGGCAAGGACGGCCGCATCCTCTCCACGCTGCCCGGCGGCGACTGGGGCTTCCTGCAGGGCACCTCGATGGCCGGTCCGCACGTGGCCGGCGTGGCGGCGCTGCTGAAGAGCGCGCACCCCAAGTCGTCCCCGCAGGAGATCCAGTGGCTCCTGAAGGCGCAGGCGGACAACCCCGGCTGCCCGACGGCCCCGTACGACGGTGACGGCGACGGCAAGGTGGACGCCGTCTGCACCGGCACCAAGCCGGTCAACGGCTTCTACGGCTTCGGCATCGTGGACGCGCTGGACGCGGTGCGCTGACGCTCGCGCTTCGTCTCCGGGGAGGGGCCGGGCGGAAGCCCGGTCCCTCCCGCGCTGCGCAACAGCCCCTCGGCGAGCAGGACCTGCGCGCCGAGGTAGGTGAGCATCACCCAGAACTGGGCGGCGGGCGGCTGGGGCCAGTCGGCGACGCCGGTGGCGATCAGGGTGTCCGACACGACGAACAGCCCGCCGCCCGCGGCGGCGAGCGGCAGCGTACGGGTCGCGCCCAGCGCCATCGTGACGAGCAGCAGGCTGTAGAGGGCGACGGGCGCCCGCAGCCCGGCCTCCAGGCCGGGCCACAGCAGGGCGACGGTGACGAGCCAGGCCGCCCCGTAGCCGGCGGCCAGCCTGCGGGTGCGGGCGCCGCGGGGGCTGCCGTGCCGCGCGCACAGCACGAGGTAGCAGACGTGCCCGGCGGCGAACGAGGCCATGCCGAGCAGGAACGGCACGTCGCCGCCGGTCTGCAGGAGCGTGTCCCCGCCGCAGCCGAACAGCAGCGCCACCGCGAGCAGCCGGGGCCCTCCGCGCGCGAGGACGCACGCCGCGAGCAGGGGCATCAGGGCGGGCTTGGTGACGGGCGCGACGGCGGACCCGGCCGGCAGGGCGGCCAGGTGGGCGAGGGCGACGGCGCCGAAGAGGACGGTGAGGGCCCGGGCGCGGGTCACGCGGCGCGCTCGTGAGCGGGCACGGCCTCGCCGGACGAGGCGGCCGGGACGGCTCCGGCTCCCGGCGCGGGAGCGTCCTGCCGGGGCGCCGGCTGCCACCCCGGCCCGCGGAACACCCGCCCCAGCCGCTCCCGCCAGTCACGCGCGGCGCGCAGGTCGCGGGCGATCGCGGCGTACTCGTGGGTGGCGACGCGCAGCGGGTTGTACGTGTTGATGTTCTTGGTCAGCCCGTACACCGGCTTCTCCCCCTCCGCCACGAAGGAGCCGAACATCCGGTCCCAGACGATGAGGATCCCGCCGTAGTTCCGGTCCAGGTAGCCGCCCTGGGAGGCGTGGTGGACGCGGTGGTGGGAGGCCGTGTTCAGGACGTACTCGAGCGGCCGGGGCAGCTTCCCGACCCGCTCGGTGTGCACCCAGAACTGGTAGACGAGGTTGGCCGAGGAGCAGAAGGCCAGCGCGGCCGGGTGCACGCCGGCGGCGATCATCGGCAGGTAGAACGGCCAGACGGTCAGCGTCGTCCAGGGCTGGCGCAGGGCGGTGGTGAGGTTGAACTTCCGGCTGGAGTGGTGCACCACGTGGCAGGCCCACAAGATCCTGATGACGTGGTGCCCGCGGTGCGACCAGTAATAGAAGAAGTCCTGCACGAGCAGCATCAGCGGGAGCGTCCACCACAGCACGGGGACGCGCAGCGGGGTGAGCTCGTACAGGGCGGTGTAGACGGCGACGATCGGAATCTTCCACAGCGCGTCGAAGACGAGGCTGCCGGCGCCCATTCCGATACTGGTCGCCGCGTCCTTGACCTCGTAGCCCGCATCACCCGTCTCCTCGGCGGGGCGCAGCCGGTAGCTCACCAACTCGACCGCGGTGAGCAGGAGGAAGGCGGGTATGGACCACAGCACGACATCGGGAAGGTGCGGCATGGGCGCACGATAGGCGCGTCATCAGGCGTGCCGCTAGGGGTAGTTACCCTTCGGTATGGAATTGTGTTACCGGGGGTTCGTGCGCGCGGCGGGAGCGTGTCGCGGCCTCGCCGCGGCAGGCCTCGCCCGTCACCGGAAAGTGCGAACGCCGTCGCTCGTGCGGTGCACCGTGGGCGGAGGGCCCGTCCTTCCGGCCGGCGCCGGACCGGACCGGTCCGCACCGGACGTCCCCGGCATCCGCCGGGGCGCGGAAGGCGTCCCGTCCGGCGCTTGCGCCCGCCCGCTCCCCGTCCCTGTCAGTCCGCCCCCGTATTCTCTGTGACCATGCTCGAAGACCAGACCGCAGCCGCAAACCCGACTCCGTGGCCGGCCGCGTATCCCTCGGGGTACGCGGTCGTCGACGTGGAGACCACCGGGCTCGCCCGGGACGACCGGATAGTGTCCGCGGCGGTCTATCAGCTGGATGCCCGCGGCGAGGTCGAGGACCACTGGTACACGCTGGTCAACCCGGAGCGGGATCCGGGGCCCGTGTGGATTCACGGGCTGACGACCGCCGTGCTCTCGTCCGCGCCCCTCTTTCCCGAGATCGCCGACGAGTTCGCCAAGCGGCTCGAAGGCCGCGTGCTGGTCGCGCACAACGCCGCCTTCGACTGGTCGATGATCGCCCGTGAGTACGCCCGCGCCCGGGCGACCGCGCCCGTCCGCCAGCGGCTGTGCACCATTGCGCTCTCCAAGGAGCTGCAGCTGCCGCTGCCCAACCACAAGCTGGAGTCGCTCGCCGCGCACTACGGCGTCGTGCAGGAGCGGGCCCACCACGCGCTCGACGACGCCCGCGTGCTCGCCGAGGCCTTCCGGCCGAGCCTGCGCCTGGCCGCCGAGGCCGGTCTGCGGCTGCCGCTGCTCGCCTGCCAGCCGCTCACGGAGTGGGCCGACGGGCCGGCAAACCCCCGCCCTACGGGACATATCGGACAGCAGCGTTCGTACGGCTACGGGTCGCCCTCCTCCTGGCGGCCGAGCCGTAAGCGCCCGGCCTGCCCGTACCCCAACCCCGGACGGTACAAAGTTGGCGAACAGCTCATTCAGGGCATGCGGGTGGCGTTCTCGGGGGACACCTCCATCGACCGCGAGCTGCTGGAGGACCGCGCCGTCGAGGCGGGGCTGCACGTGGCGACGAGCATCTCGCGCCTCACCAGCGTGCTGGTCACCAACGACCCCGACTCGCCCACGACCAAGACCACGAAGGCCCGCTCCTTCGGCACCCCGGTGATCGACGAGGCCGCCTTCGTCCAGCTGCTCTCGCACGTGGTCCCCGCTCCCGGGGTCTGACGCCGCCCGGCACCGCCACCCACTGCGCCCGGGGCGAACCGGGCCAGGTACCGTCAAATGCGTGTACCGCTTCCTGTTGTCCCGGCAGTGGGTGATCCTCACCCTCGTGGGGCTCGTCCTCATCCCGGTGATGATCAAACTGGGCTTCTGGCAGTTCCACCGCCACGAGCACCGGGTCGCGCGCAACGACTTCGTCGCCCGCAGCCTCGCCGCCGACCCCGTGCCGGTGACCGAGCTGTCCGCGCCCGGCAAGGACGTCTCGGACGACGTCTGGCGCCGGGTCACCGCGAGCGGCACCTTCGACACCAAGGGCGAGGTCGTCGTCCGGCTGCGGACCGACGCCGACGGCAAGTCCGGCTACATGGTCCTCACGCCCCTCGACCTCGCCGACGGGCGGGCCGTCCTCGTCAACCGCGGCTGGATCCCCTCCACCGGCGATCTGACGAAGTTCCCCGAGGTCCCCGCCCCGCCCTCCGGCAAGGTCACCGTCACCGGCCGGCTGCGCGCCGACGAGACCGACTCCAGCGGGATCAAGGACACCCGCGGCCTGCCGCCCCGTCAGGTCATGCGCATCAACAGCGAGCGCCAGGCGCAGTCCCTGCACCGCCCCGTCCTCGGCGGCTACATCGAGCTCACCGACCCGGATCCCGGTGCCAAGGGGCCCGAGCCGGTGGCGGCCCCCGACCACGACAGCATCGGCCCGCACATGGCCTACGCCGTCCAGTGGTGGCTGTTCGCCGCCTTCGTGCCCGTCGGCTGGGTCGTCCTCGTCCGCCGCGAGCGCCGCGACCGCGCCACCGGAAGCGCCCCCCAGGCCCCCGGAACACCCGAAGCCCCCGGTGCTCCCGGCGCGCAACCGGACGTAGCCCGTACGGCCGCCTCACCCGAGTAGCCTCCCCGGCTCGCGGGAAGACGCACCGCGTGGCAGCACCCATCGAGGACTACGCGCTCATCGGCGATCTCCAGACCGCCGCCCTGGTCGGCCGCGACGGCTCGGTCGACTGGCTCTGCCTGCCCCGCTTCGACTCGGGAGCCTGCTTCGCGGCCCTCCTGGGCGACGAGGAGAACGGCCACTGGCGCCTGGCCCCCGCCGGCCTCGCGCCCGGCACGCCCTGCACCCGCCGCGCCTACCTCCCCGGCTCCCTCGTCCTCGAAACCGTCTGGGAGACGGACTCCGGCACCGTCAAGGTCACCGACTTCATGCCGCAGCGCGACCGCGCCCCCGACGTCGTCCGCATCGTCGAGGGCGTCTCCGGGAGCGTCGACATGCTCGGCGTCCTCCGCCTGCGCTTCGACTACGGCAGCATCGTCCCGTGGATACGGCGCTCCGACGGCCACCGCGTCGCCGTCGCCGGCCCCGACTCCGCCTGGCTGCGCAGCGAGCCGCCGGTCAAGACGTACGGCCGCGACTTCAGCACCCGCTCCGAGTTCACCGTCTCCGCCGGTGACGAGGTCGCCTTCGTCCTGACCTGGCACCCCTCCCACGAGCCCCGCCCGGCCCTCATCGACCCCCATGAGTCCCTCGCCCAGAGCCTTGCGGACTGGCGCGAGTGGGCGGGCCGCTGCACCTACGACGGCCCCCACCGCGAGGCCGTCCTCCGCTCGCTCATCACCCTCAAGGCCCTCACCTACGCCCCCACCGGAGGCATCGCCGCCGCCTGCACCACCTCCCTGCCCGAGGAGATCGGCGGCGTCCGCAACTGGGACTACCGCTACTGCTGGCTGCGCGACTCCACCCTCACCCTCGGCGCCCTGCTGGCCGCGGGCTACGGCGACGAGGCCGCCGCCTGGCGCTCCTGGCTGCTGCGCGCCGCCGCCGGCGACCCCGCCGACCTGCAGGTGATGTACGGCGTCGCCGGCGAGCGCCGGCTGACCGAGACCGAGCTGCCCTGGCTCCCCGGCTACGAGCGCTCCGCCCCCGTACGCATCGGCAACGGTGCCGTGCGGCAGCTCCAGCTCGACGTCTACGGCGAGGTCATGGACTCCCTGCACCTCTGCCGCGACTGGGGCCTGCCCGCCCGGCCGCACGAGTGGAAGCTCCAGCGCTGCCTGATGGAGTACATCCAGGAGCACTGGCGCGAGCCCGACGAAGGCATCTGGGAGATCCGCAGCCCCCGCCGTCACTTCGTCCACTCCAAGGTCATGGCCTGGGTCGCCGCCGACCGCGCCGTCCGCGCCCTGGAGGCCGACCCCGGCCTGCCCGGCGACCTCGACGGCTGGCGCGCCATGCGCGACGAGGTCCACCGCGAGGTCTGCGAACGGGGCTACGACGCCGAGCGCAACACCTTCACCCAGTCGTACGGCTCCCGCGAGCTCGACGCCGCGACGCTCCTCATCCCCCGCGTCGGCTTCCTCCCGCCGGACGACCCGCGCGTCACCGGCACCGTCGACGCGGTCCGCCGCGAGCTGGCCCACGACGGCCTGCTCCGCCGCTACACCGCGGACGTCAAGCCCATGGACGGCGTCCAGGGCAACGAGGGGGCCTTCCTGGCCTGCTCCTTCTGGCTGGCCGAGGCCCTGCACAGGACCGGCCGCACCGAGGAGGCGCACCACCTCTTCGAGCGGCTCCTCTCGCTGCGCAACGACGTCGGCCTGCTGTCGGAGGAGTACGACCCGCAGGGCATGCGGCAGCTGGGCAACACCCCGCAGGCGTTCAGCCACATCGGCCTGGTCAACGCTGCCCTCACCCTCTTCCCCCCGGCAGACTGACCCCATGGATCTGGGACTGAAGGACCGCACGTACGTCGTCACGGGGGCCACCAGGGGCCTGGGCCACGCCACCGCGCGGGAGCTCGTCGCCGACGGCGCGAAGGTCGTGATCACCGGGCGCACGGAGGAGTCCGCACGCTCCGCCGCCGCGGCCCTGGGGACCCGCGCCCTCGGAGTGGCGGCCGACAACGCCGACCCCGCGACCCCGGAGCGCGTGATCGCCGCGGCCCGCGGCCACTTCGGCGGCTTCGACGGCATCCTCATCAGCGTGGGCGGCCCGCCCGCCGGCACCGCGGCGGACGTCACCGACGACCAGTGGCAGCGGGCGATCGACACCGTCTTCCTGGGCGCCGTCCGCACGGCCCGTACGGCCGCGGCGGCCCTCGCGCCCGGCGGCGTGATCGGCTTCGTCCTCTCGGCGTCCGTCCGCGAACCGATCCCGGGCCTGACCATCTCCAACGCCCTGCGCCCGGGCCTGGCGGGCTTCGCGAAGTCCCTCTCCGCGGAGCTGGGACCGCGGGGCGTCCGCGTCGTCGGCCTCCTCCCCCACCGCATCGACACGGACAGGGTGCGGGAACTGGACGCCCTCTCGGACGACCCGCAGCGCACGCGCAGGCAGCACGCCGCGGAGATCCCGCTGGGCCGCTACGGCACCCCCGCCGAATTCGGCAAGGCGGCGGCCTTCCTGCTCTCCCCGGCGGCCTCCTACCTCACGGGCGTGATGCTCCCGGTGGACGGCGGCGCGCACCGGGGTGTGTGACGCGCCTTCACCCCACGCGCCGTCACCCCACATGCCTTTAACCCACGCGCCGCCATCCCTCGTGCCTTCATCCCACCCGCTCCGCCCGGTGCCGCACGGCCCGGACCCGTACCTCCACCGGCAGCCGTGCCATCCCGGCCGACACCCGCGCGTGCTCCAGCGCCACCCCGTCCAGCCGCGACAGCGCCGCCGCCGGCGACGCGTGCGGCGCCAGGGTCAGCCCGACCCGCGCCTCCGGCGCCGTCCGCCGCCCGAGCAGCGCGACCAGCGCCCGCTCCACGCCCTCCAGCGCCTCCGCCTCGGCGCACACCGCCTCCTCCAGCGCTCTCCCCCGCAGCACCGCCTCCTCGCCGTCCCCGCAGTCCACGACGAGCTCGCGCAGCCGGCGCCGCCGCACCTGCGCCAGCAGCCACCACAGCGCCAGCAGCACCACCGCGCCAAGACCGCCGATGACCGCGGGCCACCACCAGCCCTCGTCCCGCCACCTCGTCCGGGCGGCCCGGCTCAGCAGCACGTCCTGCGGCCCGTCGAACGGCCAGGCCGGCGGCAGGCCGAAGCCCCACCGCCGCTGCAGGTCGAGCGCCCCGGCCAGCACGGCCGCCCCGAGCCCCACGAGCACCACCCCGGCCGCACCCAGCAGCACCCGGTTGACACCCCTCAACACAGCACGCCCCTCACCACAGCACGCCGCCCCTCACTCCTTCGCCGGTCACTTCTTCACCGGCCGGCCGACCCGTACCGACACCCCGGGCTCCCGCGCGAGCCCCAGCTTCCGCACGCCCTCCACCGTCGCGCCCTCCACATCGGCCCGTACGTCGTCGAGGTCGCGGAAGTGGGACTGCGCGCGCACGGTCACGCGCCGCCGCCCCACCTTGACCCGCACGGACCGCACCCCGGCCACCTCCATCGCCCGGTCCCGCAGCACGAGCGCCGCGGCCCGCCGGTCGATCCCGGCCCGGAGGCCGGCGCGGTCGGGCCGCATGGGCAGCACGGCCCGCATCCCGGGCGTGACGGCGAGGAGCACGAGCCACAGGCCCGCCACCACGGCGACGACCGCGCCCGCCACGATCCATCCGTCGTCCAGGGGCCGGGTGGCCAGCTCATGGGCGAGCCGTCGCCGCCACTCCATGGCGGGCCGGTGCGCACGGACGGCGGCGACGTCGTAGAGCAGGATCCCGGCCGCGCCCAGCACCACGGCGGCCACGAGGAAGGCGGGCACCCGCCGCACGGCCCAGAACCGCCGCGCGACTCCCGGCCCCCCGCCTCCGGCTCGGCTTCCCCTGTGGTTTCCGGCTTCGATCCCGCCTTGGTTTCCGGCTTCGGATCCGCTCACCGCACCCGCTCCCGCCCCGCCGACACCGTGTGCACGGAATGCAGCCGCTCCACGGTGACGGCCACCTCCGGCACCTCCATCCCCGCCAGTGCCTTCACCCGTTCGGCGATCCGCCGCCGCACCGCACCGCACTGCGCGCCGATGTCCGACGGATAGCCGAGCTCCACGGCGACCCGGACCCGGACGACGTCGTCGCGTACCGTGACGTCGGCATACGGAGGCCCGGCCTCCGCACTGCGTGACGCGGCGCCGCGCAGCGCCTCCCGCGCCGCCTGCGAGGCGATCTTCGCCACGACGCGGTCCGCGATGCGGGTCGCCCCCCGCTCACCGGCCGGCAGCGTCACCGCCGCCGCCCGTCCCGGTCCCGCATCCGGAAGAACTCCCCCGGATCCAGGTCCCCGTCGGCGAAGCGGCCCACCACGAACCCGAGCGCCCCCAGGGCGGCCACGAGCAGAAACGCCCCGAAGCCGCCGAAGTACCCGGCGAAGCCCAGCGCCATGCCGGCGATCATGCCGACCACGGCCATGCTCATCGCGCGCTCCTCCACTGCAGCCCTGGCCTGCAGGAGCCCCGGCTCCGGCTCACTGGAGCCTCGGCTCCGGCTCGTCCTCTTCCTCGTCCGGCAGCTTCACGTCGGTGACGGCGATGTTGACCTCGACGACCTCCAGCCCGGTCATCCGCTCCACCGCCGCGATCACGTTCTCCCGCACGGACCGGGCGACGTCGGCGATCGCCACCCCGTAGTCCACGACGATCTCCAGGTCGAGGGCCGTCTGGACCTCTCCGACCTCGGCCTTCACCCCGCGCGAGACCGACCGGCTGCCGCCGGGAACCCGGTCCCGGACGGCCCCGAACGTACGGGAGAGGCCGCTGCCCATCGCGTGGACGCCGACGACGTCGCGGGCCGCGAGCCCGGCGATCTTCTCGACGACCCCGTCGGCGATCGTGGTGCGGCCCCGGTCGGCCGGGGCGGTCGGAACGCTCTCGCTGGTGTATACGTTCTCGCTCATCGTCCATTCGCCTCTCTAGGCCACGGGCCATGGGCTTACGGGCTCCCTTTGCCACCTTAGGTGCGCTTTCCCCGGACCGCGCGGGGGATCCGGGGGAATCGACGGGAGCGGGCCGCCGCCCGAGTGAGCCGCCGCCCGCGAACGCGCCCGGGCGCACGTACGGCATCGGAGCAGGTCATGGCGGCGCGAGGGCGCATGGCTGTCATGCCCACAGCGATACAATCCGGCCTGATCGATCAAGGCGGCGGGGCGGCGACTGTGTGTCCCGGGGAGGGGCACGGCGTGGCGGAGGACGGGAAGAACGCTTCGGACGACGGCTGCGTGGCCGCGCTCTTCACCAGTGCCCGGAGCTCGGCCCAGTGGCTCGGCTTCGGGCGCGAGGTCCTCGCGGAGTACGACTCCGAGGGCCTCCGCTTCCTCCAGGGCTTCCGGGCCTTCCTCGGCACGGTGGCGACGTTCGCCCTCATCTGGACGTACGGCGTGGACGGCGGCTGGAGCTCCGTCCTGGAGGACGGGCTGACCAAGCTGTTCCTGGCGCCGCTGGTGCTGATCGTCGCCGGGCCCCTCGTCATCACGGGCTTCATCCTCTACGCGCCGAAGGAGACCCGGCCGTGGCTGCGCGGTCAGCTGCGGTTCCCGCTGCTGACCGTGGGCGCCTACCTCGGCATACCCCTGGTCGTCCTGAGCGTGACGGCCGGGGTGTGGTGGCTGATCTTCACCTACATATCCCAGTGGAAGTTCGGGCTGATCGTCGGCCCGCTGCTCTCCCTGTTCCTGTCCTTCTGGCTGGTCGTCGGCCTGGTCTGGCTGGCCGCCTTCCTCTTCTTCGCCTCCGGCGTCGTCGCCCGTACCGCCTTCAACACCGGTGTCGTGCACCCCGTGCTGCCCGCCGTCCTCACCACGCTCGTCGTCTGGACGCTGGGCATCGTCTCCCTGGGCGACGGCCTGCCCAACGGCCCCCTGTACGTGAAGATCGCCGCGTTCCTCGGCGGCCCGCTCTCGGTGACCGCCCTCTCCGCCTGGGAGCTGTACGTCCTGCGCACGCGCTACGGCGTGCGCGTGCGCGGAACGGGCGCCGCGTAAGCCCCGGATAAGCTTCCGCGAGATCTTGACGAGCCGCACCACAGGGGGACCGCATGGCGCTGAGACATCTGCTGAGAGCCAATGGACTGAACCTCGCACGCCACGCCCGCCGCCACGCCCACGGCATCTTCGCCGCCCCGAGCCCCGGCCGCGTCATCGACCCCGTCATAGGCCGCGTCCAGAAGGCGCGCGCCGTCGCGGGGGCGCTCACGACGTTCCTGCTGATATCCGTCTACGGCGTCGACGGCGGCTGGAGCGCCGTCTTCGAGGACGGCTTCACCAAGCTCTTCCTGGCACCGCTGGTGCTGATCCTCGTCGGACCGCTCGTGATCGCCGCGTTCATCTGGTACGCGCCGCCCCAGCACCGGCCCGTGCTGCGGTCACGGCTGCGCTACCCGCTCAGGGCCATCGGCTGGTACCTGGGCATACCGCTGGGCGCGATCGGCACGGTGCTGCTCCTCCTCCTGCTGAGCAAGGTGCTGGAGGGGGTCCTCGTCCTGCAGGCCGTGATCGGCCTGGCCGTCCTGATCGCGGGCGTCCCGCTGCTGATCTGGGCGGGGTCCTTCCTCTTCTTCGCCTCGGGCGCCGCCGCCCGCTACGCCTTCAACACCGCCGACGTGCACGCCGCCCTGCCCGCCGTCCTCACGGCGGTCCTCGTGTGGGTGCTGAACGCCGCCCAGCTGGGCGACGGACTGCCGAACGGGCCGGTGGCCGTGCAGATCGCGGCGTTCCTCGGCGGCCCGCTCTCCGTCACGGCCGTGTCGTACTGGGAGCTGCACGTGCTGCGCACCCGCTACGGGGTCCGCGTCCGGGGCTGACCCGGACGCGACCCCCTACGTGCCTGCTTCGCTACTCCCCCACGCCCGCGAGATCCCGCAGCCGCCGGCCCTGGGCGGCCCGCTCCGCCGCGCGCTGTTCGTCGTACGTGCGCCCGGCGGCGCCCCGCAGCAGCGCCTTGGTCTCGACCACGGCGTCGCGCGGGGCGGCGAGGATCGCCGCGGCGAGGTCGTGGACGGCGCCGTCGAGCTCGCCGGCCGGCACCACCAGATTGGCGAGCCCGGCGCGCTCGGCCTCCGCGGCCCGCACGAAGCGGCCCGTGGCGCAGATCTCCAGCGCGCGGGCGTAGCCGACGAGGGAGACCAGCGGCTGGGTGCCGCCGAGGTCCGGCACCAGGCCCAGGCTGGGCTCGCGCATGGCGAACTGCACGTCCTCCGCGCAGACCCGCAGGTCGCAGGCGAGGGCGAGCTGGAAGCCGGCGCCTATCGCATGGCCCTGGACCGCGGCGATGGAGACGATGTCGTTGCGCCGCCACCAGGTGAAGGCGGACTGGTACGCGGAGATCTCGGCGTCCAGCGCCTCCTCGCTGCCGCGCGCCAGGTCCAGGAACGACGGCTCGCCCTCGAAGCCCTCGGGGGTGAAGGCCTGCCGGTCGAGCCCGGCGGAGAAGGACTGGCCCTCGCCGCGCAGCACGACGATCCGGACGCTGCCCGGGAGCAGGCGGCCGGCTTCGGTCAGGGCCCGCCAGAGCGCGGGCGACTGGACGTTGCGCTTGGCGGGATTGGTGAGGGTGACGGTGGCGACCGCGTCTTCCACGGTGAGCCGCACGCCGTCCCGGTCGAGCAAGGTGTCGAGCAGGGTCTGGTCGTTGGGGGCGGTCATCGAAGGGCCTCCGATCGGGCTACTGCACAGTAGGTGACTGCACAGTAACCACCCGGCCGACTGCTCGACCGACCGGGTGGCACTGCCCACACTGTCGGTGCCCTGGGTGCGCGGGGCGTCAGGCCGAGGCGGCCTTCTTGCCGCGCGTCGCTCCGCCGCGACCCCGCAGGATCACGCCGGATTCACTGAGCATCCGGTGAACGAAGCCGTAGGAGCGGCCGGTCTCTTCGGCCAGCGCCCTGATGCTCGCACCGGAGTCGTACTTCTTCTTCAGGTCTGCCGCGAGCTTCTCGCGCGCGGCGCCGGTCACCCGGCTGCCCTTCTTCAGAGTCTCGGCCACCCGTGCCTCCTCATGGGAGATGCGCCTCTTGACTCTCATGATCACCCCTATACGGCCTCCTGGCCACCCATTCGACAAGGTCCATGAGAAGTCCCGGGGCCCCGGCGGCCCCGATTTCCGGCGCCGACAGGCCTCGGAGCAGGCAATTCCGAACGATCGCGCTCGTACGGCCGTACGGGTGGCCCGGCGAAGGGGCAGGTCAGACGGGGCACTCCCGACCGGCGGTGCGAACGCCCCGGCGCACGGCACGGGTCGTGCGCCGGGGCATGGGGAGGCGGCGGGGTACGAGCCGCACTCACTCAGATGAAGGATCACCCGTCGGCCGAATGATCGGGACGGCACCGATCACGCTCGTCACGGAGCGCTACGAAGCCCCCGGGCGCAGGGCAGAGCTCGGGGCGCGGGGGCGACGGTCGTCGCGGATCCGGACCAGGTCCGGTCACACGGCGGCCCGGGCCGGGCGAGCGCGACGGCCCGGGTCGGGCGAGCGCGGCCTCCCGGGTCAGGCGAGCGCGACCAGGTCCGCGTAGTCCGGGCCCCAGAGGTCCTCGACGCCGTCCGGGAGCAGGATGATCCGCTCGGGCTCCAGCGCGTCGACGGCGCCCTCGTCGTGGGTCACGAGCACGACCGCGCCCGTGAAGGTGCGCAGCGCGCCGAGGATCTCCTCGCGGCTCGCGGGGTCGAGGTTGTTGGTGGGCTCGTCCAGGAGCAGCACGTTGGCGGAGGAGACGACCAGCGTGGCCAGGGCCAGCCGGGTCTTCTCACCGCCGGAGAGCACGCCGGCCGGCTTGTCGACGTCGTCGCCGGAGAAGAGGAACGAACCGAGCACCTTGCGGACCTGGACGAGGTCGAGGTCCGGCGCGGCCGAACGCATGTTCTCCAGCACCGTGCGGTCCGGGTCGAGGGTCTCGTGCTCCTGGGCGTAGTAGCCGAGCTTGAGGCCGTGACCGGGAGTGACCTCGCCGGTGTCGGGCTTCTCCGCGCCCGCGAGCAGGCGCAGCAGCGTGGTCTTGCCGGCGCCGTTGAGGCCGAGGATGACGACGCGGGAGCCCTTGTCGATGGCCAGGTCGACGTCGGTGAAGATCTCCAGGGAGCCGTAGGACTTCGACAGGCCCGAGGCCATCAGCGGGGTCTTGCCGCAGGGCGCGGGGTCGGGGAAGCGGAGCTTGGCGACCTTGTCGGAGGCGCGGTCGGCCTCCAGGCCGGAGAGCAGCCGCTCGGCGCGCCGGGCCATGTTCTGCGCGGCGACGGTCTTGGTGGCCTTGGCGCGCATCTTGTCGGCCTGGGCATTGAGGGCCGCGGCCTTCTTCTCGGCGTTCTGGCGCTCGCGCTTGCGGCGCTTCTCGTCGGCCTCGCGCTGCTGCTGGTACAGCTTCCAGCCCATGTTGTAGACGTCGATGGCCGAGCGGTTGGCGTCGAGGTAGAAGACCTTGTTGACGACGGTCTCCACGAGGTCGACGTCGTGGGAGATCACGATGAAGCCGCCGCGGTACGTCTTGAGGTAGTCGCGCAGCCAGGCGATGGAGTCGGCGTCGAGGTGGTTGGTCGGCTCGTCCAGGAGCAGGACGTCGGCGTCGGAGAAGAGGATCCGGGCCAGCTCGACGCGGCGGCGCTGACCGCCGGAGAGGGTGTGCAGGGGCTGGCCGAGGATGCGGTCGGGCAGGCCGAGGGCGGCCGCGATGGTGGCGGCCTCCGCCTCGGCCGCGTAGCCGCCCTTGGTGAGGAACTCGGTCTCCAGGCGGGCGTACTTCTTCATCGCGTTGTCGCGGGTGGCGCCCTTGCCGTTGGCCATGCGGTCCTCGTTCTCGCGCATCTTGCGCAGGACGGTGTCCAGGCCGCGGGCGGAGAGGATGCGGTCGCGGGCGAGCACGTCGAGGTCGCCGGTGCGGGGGTCCTGCGGGAGGTAGCCGACCTCGCCGGAGCGGGAGATCGTGCCGCCCGCGGGCATGCCCTCGCCGGCGAGGCACTTGGTGAGGGTCGTCTTGCCCGCGCCGTTGCGGCCGACGAGGCCGATGCGGTCGCCCTTGGCGATGCGGAAGGAGGCGTTCTCGATGAGGATGCGGGCGCCGGCGCGCAGCTCGATGCCGGAAGCGGTGATCACGGGGATTACTCCAGGGCGTGGTGGACGGCGGTGGGGACGGGAGCGAACTCGGCCGCGCGCGGGGCGCCTCTGCGGGCGCGGGCGGCGGCCGGCGCCGTCTAATGCACGAGGAGGAATGCCATGCCCATCAGTCTAACGGGGAACCGCAACCTGCTTCGGGGTCCGGGCACCGGGCGACCGACGGGCGCCGGGCGCCCATGCCTCCGCAGCGTCGGTGACCGGCGGATTCCGGCGGTGCCGTACCGGGGCCGAGGCCGAGTCCCGCCGGTGGGCAAGCCCGGTCCGGCACCGCCGGGGGACGGCCGCGGTGGCTGATCGCCGTTGCGGCGGGACGAACTGCCCGGGCGCGGACGCCCTCCTCCGCCGCGGTGGTGGCCGACCACGACGGCGGACTCCGGCGGTGCCGTAGCGGGGGCCGGCCCGGGGCCGCGGCCGAGTCCCGCCGGTGGGCAAGCCCGGCTCGGCACCGCCGGAGACCGCCGCGGTGGCTGATCGCCGTTGCGGCGGGACGAACTGCCTGGGCGCGGAGGCCCTCCTCCGCCGCGGCGGCAACCGGCCACGACGGCGGACTCCGGCGGTGCCGTACGCGC
Source organism: Streptomyces sp. URMC 127 (assembly GCF_051386535.1). Taxonomy (NCBI): domain Bacteria; kingdom Bacillati; phylum Actinomycetota; class Actinomycetes; order Kitasatosporales; family Streptomycetaceae; genus Streptomyces; species Streptomyces sp. URMC 127. The sequence continues at coordinate 23,010 of NZ_JBPQTW010000025.1, read as the reverse complement.
CCCGCCCCGCAGGAACCGCCCCGCGGGCGAGCCCGGCGTTGCGGCGAGGCGAAGTGCCTGGGCGCGGACGTGTTTCTCCGGCGGCCGGACCGCCCCGTCGCTAGGCGAACGGGCCCGTCGCCGAGACCGCTGCCAGGTGGGATGTCCACGGCGTTCCGGGGGCGCAGTGGCGGGCGATCAGGAGGAAGTCGTCGCGGCGGGCGGTGCGGGAGGGGTCGAAGGCGCAGCCGGGGCCGGCCTCGCGGTGCCACCGGAGGCCGCCGTCGCCCGCCCCGTACGCGGTGACCAGCCGCGGGGTGACGACGGCCACCGCGCCCGGCTGCGGGCCGAGCAGGTGGAGGGCGCTGCGCGCGGGCCGGCGGATGGCGCCCGGGACGCCGCGGTGCCAGACGGAGAGGGCGCCGTCGCGCAGGACGGTGCCGGTGACGAGGCCGTCGTCCCAGAAGGCGACGGCCTCGCCGCGGGCGGGGCGGGCCTGGAGCGGCCGGTGGCCTTCGCGGGCGTACGTCCAGCGGCGGGCGCCGGTGTCCGGGTCGTACGCCTCCAGGCCGCCCGGCGCGAGGCGCAGCCGCGGCGGGCGGGCGGCCGCGGCGGAGCGGGCGTGGCGCCCGGCGGGGTGCAGGGTGAGCCGGTCGCCGAAGGGGGCGTGCCGGCCGTGGCGGGCGGCCGCGAAGGCCGGCGGCAGGAGCAGGAGGAGGGCGGCGAGGAGGAGCGCGAGGGTGGCCGGGGAGGGAGTGCGGTGACCGCCGTGCACCGTGTCCGCCGTCGCCATGGGGGCGCTCCTTCCGTACCGTTCGTCCTGGATATCCGGGCGCCACGGGACACGGCGGCCGACACGCCGGACCGGGCGCCCGAGTAATAGCGACATATGGGGCGATTCACCGATACTCAGGGGTGGGAAGGCGGTGGGCGCATGCAGTTCGACGACGACGCGGGGCTGGACACCTCCCAGGTCCAGGACGAGCGCGGCAGCCGGATCCCGGGCGGCGGGGTGGCGATCGGCGGCGGCATCGTGGGCCTGATCGCCCTGGTCCTCGGGCTGTTCTTCGGCATCGGGCCGCAGGAGCTCGGGCTCACCTCGGAGCCCGCGCCCGGCGGCACCGCGAGCAGCGACGCCCAGGTGGCCCAGCACTGCCGCACGGGCCGCGACGCCAACACCCGCGAGGACTGCCGGATCGTCGCCGTGGTCAACAGCGCACAGTCGTTCTGGGGCCAGGAGCTCCCGCGCCGCTCCGGCACCACGTACACCCCGGCGTCGACCGTCTTCTTCACCGGCCAGGTCCGCACGGCCTGCGGGGCCGCCTCCTCGGCCGTCGGGCCCTTCTACTGCCCGGGCGACCGCAAGGTCTACCTCGACCTGGGGTTCTTCAAGGAGCTGCGGACCAAGTTCGGGGCGAGCGGCGGCCCGTTCGCGGAGGCGTACGTCGTCGCGCACGAGTACGGGCACCACATCCAGAACCTGACGGGCACGCTGGGCCGCGCCCAGGACCGGCGCACGGGCGCCGGGAGCAACTCCGTCAGGGTCGAGCTGCAGGCGGACTGCTACGCCGGGGTCTGGGCCCGGCACGCCACGACCACCCCCGAGAAGTCCACCGGGCGCCCCCTGATCAGCAAGCTGACGCGGGAGGACATCGACGACGGACTGTCCGCGGCCGCGGCCGTCGGCGACGACCGCATCCAGGAGCGGTTCCAGGGCCGGGTGACGCCGGAGAGCTGGACGCACGGGTCGGCCGAGCAGCGGCAGCAGTGGTTCAACACGGGGTACGCCACCGGGGACATGGCCCGCTGCGACACCTTCCGCTGAGCGGGCGTCAACCGCGAAGGAGTGACCTCACATGACAGGCACGCACACGCCGAGCATCTACCCCACGCTGCTCTACCGCGACGCGAAGGCGGCGATCAAACAGCTCACCAAGGCGTTCGGCTTCACCCAGGCGGCCCTGTACGAGAGCGAGGACGGCACGGTCCTGCACGCCGAACTGGCCTACGGCAACGGCAGGGTGATGATCGGTTCGAAGGGACGGGTCGGAGTGTTCGCCGAAGCCATGCGGGAGAGCGGGCCGGTGGGCGTCTACGTCGTGGTCGAGGACACGGACGCGCACTTCCGGCGGGCCGAGAAGGGCGGGGTGGAGATCCTGCTGCCGCCGACGGACCAGGAGTACGGCTCGCGGGACTACATGGCGCGGGACCTGGAGGGGAACGTGTGGAGCTTCGGGACGTACGTCCCGGCGGGCTGAGCCCGGCCGGGCGGGCCGGGCTCACCCCGTAATCACTCGCTTCGTATCAGCGGAGCACGCCCCTCACACGCCGCCCGTGTGCACCTGGAACGCCGCCTTCCGGACAGCCTTGGCCAAGGCCGGGTCCGGATGCGCCGCCGCCAGGGCGACCAGCACCTGCACCGTGCGCGGATGCCCCACCGCCCGCACCTCCTCCAGCAGCCCCGGCACCGTGCCCTGGACCGCCGAGTCCAGGTGCCGCACGAGCAGCCGGCTCTCGCCGTGGTCGGCGACGGCGGCGGCCGTGTCCACCCACAGCCAGGTGGCCTCCTCGCGGGTGAGCACCTCGGCCGCCTGCTCCGGGTCCCGCCCCTCGTGCTCGGCGAGCCACAGCAGGGCGTACGGCCGCAGACACGGCTCCTCCACCACGGCCCGGACGGCGGGCTCCGCGGCCGCGCCGACCGCCCGCAGCGCCTCGAAGGCCAGGCCGCGGACCAGGGCGTCGTCGCCGCGGGCCGCGTCCAGCAGCTCGGACAGGGCGCTGCCGGCCGGGCGGGCGGCGAGCCACGCGCGGTACTCGGCACGGGCCGGGCCCGGCGTGAGGTCGGCGCAGCCGCGCAGCATGGCCTCGGCGGACAGCTCGATGTTGCCCGCGGGGCTCTGCGCGGCGACGCAGATCTGCTCCAGCTTGACCCACACCGCCCAGTTGCCCAGCGGGGTCAGCACGGCTTCGGCCTCGGTCAGCGACCCGGGGCCGCCGCGCATGACCACGGCCCCGACGGAGGCGAGCCCTTCGAGCGCCCAGCCGAGGAGCTCCTCCAGCGGGTCGTCGTCCGTGGAGAGGGACCGGGCCGGGGGGACGGGCCGGCCACCGTAGGGGACCTCGCAGCGCTCGGCGCGGATCTCGGCGACGCGCTGCTGCAGCAGGTCGAGGAGCATCGCCACGGGCACGGGCCCGGCCGACAGGTGCATGACGGACAGCAGCTGGGGCGCCGCCTCGACGACCTCGGCGGCGACCGTCGCGTCCGCGCCGGCGGGCGCGGGGTGGGCGAGCGACCAGGCGTCGAAGAGGGCCACCCAGCCGCGCAGCACGGCGCCGTCGTCGCGGTCCCAGGCCTGCATGCGCCAGCCGGGGCGGGCCGTGCTGCCGTGCAGCTCGACGAGCCCGGCGAGGCGGGCGCGGTCCCAGTCGGCGCGTACCTGGTGGGGTGTCAGGCCCAGGGCCGCGGCGGCCCGCTCGGCCGTCTCCGCGGAGAGCCCGCCTGTCGTACCGGGGAGCAGGGTGGCGCCGCGGCCGCGCTCGTCGGCCGCCCAGCGGGCCACGCGGACCGCGCCGGTGAGGCAGTCTCTGGCCTGCCGGGCCGTGGCGAACCGAGGCACCCGCCCGGCGGGCAGCGGCGATCGGCTGTCGGGGGACAAGTCTGAGCCGGGAGTCGCGCGGAGTACGGGACGTCACAGGAGCAGTCTTGCCGCTGACGCTCCGAAAACCCAATCGGAATCAATTGTCCAGCTGTCCACCATTCACTTCCTGCCGCTGAATCAGGGCAGCTTGGAGGCCCTGGGAGCGTCACATGAAGGGGATGAGGAACCTCCGCAGCGCCTCTTCGTAACGCTCAGGGGAGGCGTTCCACATCGCCGCGTGCGGAGCCTGCCGGACGGTGTGCAGGACGATCAGATCGGGGCGGCCGGCCGCGAGTTCGCGTGACGTGCGCCACGGGGCGACGGTGTCGTCGGGGCCGTGGGCGAGGAGGGCCGGCACGGCGAGCCGGGCCGGGTTCCGGAGGCGGTCGAGCGCGTCGGGGGCGATTCCGGTCCGGCCGCGGGCGGCGTGCACGGCGAGCGGAAGCAGGGGGGCGGGCACACCGCGGGCGGCGGCCATCGCGTGCAGAGCGGCCGGCCAGTCGAGCACCGGCGAGTCCATGACGATGCCGCTGATGTGGGGGCGCAGCTCCGGGTCGGTGACGGCCAGCAGGGCCATGGTCGCGCCGGTGGACCAGCCGTGGACGACGACGCGGCGGGCACCGTGGGCCAGGGCATAGCGGACGGCAGCGGCGAGATCATGCCATTCGGCGAGCCCGAAACGGCTGATTCCGTCCGGTGGCCGGGGCGCCCCGGGGTCGCCCCGGTAGGCGAGCGCGAGGACCGGCAGCCGCAGGCGGTGCAGGAACGGCATGACGACCATGGGCTGCTCGCGGGTCATCCCGAGGCCGTGCACGGTGATCACCCAGGTGTCCCGGGCGGCGGGCAGGAACCAGGCCGGAAGCGGCCCGAGCTCGCCGGGGACGGTGACGTCGGCGTGGTCGAGGCCCAGGGTGTCGCGGGGGTTCCCGGCGTGGAGCTGCGGGGTGAGCCACACCCGGTCGCCCCGCTCCGGCGCGCCGCGCGTGACCCGCACCAGGCGGCGGACGACGGCGGACGAGGAGTGCTCGGCGTCCTGGACGACGGGGCCGACGACGGCGTGCAGGCCGGGCCCGGTCAGCCCGTACGTGCCGGGGCGCAGCGAGGCCTGGTGACGGGTGAGGGTGATGCGGTCGCCGTCGGCGGAGTGGACGGTGAGCCGCGGCTGGTCGGGCGGAGGGCCGCCGGGGGACGCGCGCAGGGCGGCGTCGGAGGCGTACCGGCCGGCCGCGAGGGCGGCTGCGCCGGCGCTGATCGCCGTGGCGGCGGCCACGGTTGCCGTGGTCCGTATGCCCATGCCCTCCAGTGTGGGCGGCGCGGGCGACGACGGCCAGTGGGCGGGGCCGCTGCGCGGGGCGGCCCGGCGCCCTGGCCCCGGGCCGGCCGGGCGTTCCGGGGGCCCTCGCGGCGGGGGCCTCGCCACGGCGGCGGGCGGATTCCTTCCCGCCGCCGTGGCGAGAGGGCGCTACGGGGTAGGCCGGCGGTGCCGTACCGCGCCCGGCCGGCCGCCGGCTCAGCCCCGCGCGCCGTAGCCGCGGAGCTTCTCCGTCGCCCGGGCCGCCTGGTCAGGGGACAGGAGCGTCGGGGCCCGGCCGGGGACGGAGGAGGCCGTGAGCCAGACCCGGCACATCCACTCCAGCTGGGCGGTGCGGTCGTAGGCCTGGTCGAGGCTCGCGCCGTAGGTGAGGGTGCCGTGGTTGCGCAGCAGGCAGCCGGTGCGGCCCGCGAGAGCCTCCAGGGCGTGCGCGGCCAGCTCGTCGCTGCCGTAGAGGGCGTACGGGGCGACGCGCACCGGCCCGCCGAGCGCCCCGGCCACGTAGTGGATCAGCGGCAGCTCGTCGACCAGCGTGGAGACCGCCGTCGCGTGGACGGCGTGCGTGTGCACGATCGCGGCGGCGTCCGTGGCGCGGTAGACCGCCAGGTGCAGGGGCAGCTCGCTGGTGGGGGCGAGGTCGCCGAGGAGCGGGCGGCCCTCCAGGTCGACGGCGACCACGTCGCGCGCGGTCAGCCGGTCGTAGGGGATGCCGCTCGGTGTGACGACGACGACATCTCCGGCCCGCGCCGAGACGTTCCCCGACGTGCCCACGACAAGGCCCTCGGCCGTGGTCCGGCGGGCCGTGGCCAGGACATCGGCCCACGTCCGGCGGATCTGCTCGGTCTCCCTCATCGTTCTCCACCCCTCCGCATCCGTCCGCATCCGTTCGCCGCCTCCGGTTCACGCCACTACCCCGCCCGGATCAGTTCACCTTCCGTTCACCCAAGGTCTTTACGGTCCCCGCTGTACTGACCATCGAGCTGATTGCCTGGGTGAATGGAACACATCACGCTTCTCATCGGGATCGTGATCGTCACGGCCTTGGTGTTCGACTTTACGAACGGCTTCCACGACACGGCCAACGCCATGGCCACCACCATCTCCACCGGCGCGCTCAAGCCGAAGGTCGCGGTGGCGATGTCGGCGGTGCTGAACCTCGTCGGCGCGTTCCTGTCCGTGGAGGTCGCCAAGACGATCTCCGGCGGGATCATCGACGAGAGCGCGGGCATCAGACCGGAGATCATCTTTGCGGGTCTGGTCGGTGCGATCGTCTGGAACCTGCTGACCTGGCTCGCCGGTCTGCCCTCCAGCTCCTCCCACGCCCTCTTCGGCGGCCTCATCGGCGCGACGGTCGTCTCCGTCGGCTTCGACGCGGTCAACGCCGACAAGGTCGTCATGAAGGTCCTCATCCCCGCCGTCGCCGCGCCGATCGTGGCCGGCCTCGCCGCCTGGTGCGCGACCCGGCTCACCTACCGGCTCGCCCGCGGGCGCGACGAGCGCGAGACCGCCAAGGGCTACCGCGCCGGGCAGATCGCCTCGGCCGCCCTGGTCTCCCTCGCCCACGGCACCAACGACGCCCAGAAGACCATGGGTGTGATCACCCTCGCGCTCGTCGCCGGCGGCGTCGTCGCGCCGCACGCCGACCCGCCGCTGTGGGTCATCGTCTCGGCCGGCCTGGCCATCGCCCTCGGCACGTACCTGGGCGGCTGGCGCATCATCCAGACCCTCGGCAAGGGCCTCACGGACATCAAGCCCGCGCAGGGCTTCGCCGCCCAGACCGGCGCGGCGACCGTGATCCTCGCCTCCTCGCACATCGGCTTCGCGCTCTCCACCACCCAGGTCTGCTCCGGCTCGATCATGGGCGCCGGGCTCGGCCGCAAGGGCGGCGTCGTGCGCTGGTCGACCGCCGGGCGCATGGTCATGGCCTGGGGCCTGACCCTCCCCGCGGCCGGCCTGGTCGCCGGTGGCGCGGCCCTCCTCGCCGACCAGGGCAACTGGGGCGTCGCCGCCGTCGCCGTCCTCGGCCTGGCCGTCTCCGGCGCGATCTGGCTGGCCTCGCGCCGCAAGCCGGTCACCCACGACGACCTGGACTCGCGCGACGGTGTCGCCGGCGCGGAGCCGGCGGGTGTCGTCACCGCGGCCCTGCAGGCCGTCGCCCCGCCGCCGGCCGTTGCGGTCTCCCCCTCCCCCGAGGCCGGGCGGGCTCCTGCCGCCGCGGCGGCGAGCTGAAGGAAGAAACGCATGCACATCGACTGGGCAGCTCTCGGCCAGGTCTTCGGCGTCAGCCTCGTGGTGACGGTCGGCCTGGTGGGCATCTTCACCCTGGGCATCGTGGGCACGTCGCCCCGCGCGGGGGCGTCGGCGGACTCCGGCACGGGCGCGGGGGCGCTGGCGCGCTCCGGGGCGTACGCGTGCTTCGCGCTGTGCGCGGCGGCCGTGGGATACGGCATCTACTTGATCGTGGCGTAACCACGCTCACCGCTCCGAACGGCCGGGTCCCCTACGGACCCGGCCGTTCGCGTACGCGCAACCGCCGCCAGCCTGGCACCGCCGAACACGTACGAGGGGGTTGCCCGCCGCTGCGGCGGAAGGAACGGCCCGCGGCCGTCACGGCGTACCGCCGACCCCTCCCCCGCACCCGCGGTCAGTCCGGCACCGCCGGAAACGTACGAGCGGGTTCCTCGCCGCGGCGGCGGAACGGACTTCCGCCCGTCGCCCCGGTTGCCGCCGGGCAACCAACCTCCCGCCGCAACGGCGAACGACCACCACGGACGTAATCGGCGGTGCCGTACCAGCGGCCAGTCCGGCACCGCCGGAAACCTACGAGCCGGTTGCTCGCCGCGGCGGCGGAAGGAACGGCCCGCGGCCGTCACGGCGTACCGCCAACCCCCCGCACCCGCGGTCCGTCCGGCACCGCCGGACACGTACGAGCGGGTTACCCGCCGCTGCGGCGGAACGGACTTCCGCCCGTCGCCCCGGTTGCCGCCGGGCAACCAGCCTCCCGCCGCAACGGCGAACGACCACCACGGACGTAATCGGCGGTGCCCTACCGGCGGTGGGTTCGGCACCGCCGGAAACGTACGAGCCGGTTGCCCGCCACTGCGGCGGGAAGGATCTGCCCGGTGCCGGTCCGGGCAGGTCAGGCGTGAGTTGACGGCGCCCGCGGCGCATGGTGGACTTCCGGAGCCAAACGGCGACAGCAGAGGAAGCCGGTGCGAATCCGGCGCGGTCCCGCCACTGTCACCGGGGAGCGTCTCCCCCACGCGATGGCCACGGCGGCGAGCCGGAAGGCCGGGGGCGGCGCGGATCCGGGAGCCAGGAGACTCTGGTCGCCGGTCACGTCGAGCCAGGGCGCGGACCCTGAGTGAGGACACATCGTCATGCCCGGCGCCCGCCACCGAACGCCCCGCACCGCTGCTTCCCTTCGCCGAGGCGTGACGGCGGTCTGAGCCGATGCGCGCCGATCCGATCGGTTTCGCGTGCGGCGCCGCGCTCGGCTTCCTCGGTGACCGCGTCCTGGGCGACCCGCGCCGCGGCCACCCCGTCGCCGCGTTCGGCCGCGCCGCGCTCGCCGTGGAACGCCGCCTGTGGCGCGACGACCGCGGCCGCGGCGCCCTGCACACCCTGGTGTGCGCCGGGGGCGCGGCGGCTGGTGCCGCGCTGCTGGCCCGCGCCGTACGCGCCTCCCGTTCCCGTACCGCCGACGTCGCGCTGACCGCCGCCGCCACCTGGGCCGTGCTCGGCGGCACGTCGCTGGGCCGCGAGGCCCGCGCCGTCGGGGGCGCGCTCGCCGCCGGTGACGTGGAGGTCGCCCGCGAGCGCCTGCCGCACCTGTGCGGCCGCGACCCGCAGGCGCTGGACGCCCAGCAGATCGCCCGCGCCGTCGTGGAGTCCGTGGCCGAGAACACCTCCGACGCCGTGGTCGGCGCCCTGGTGTGGGGCGCGCTCGGCGGCGTGCCGGGCCTGATCGGCTTCCGGGCGGTGAACACCCTCGACGCGATGGTGGGTCACAAGTCCCCCCGCTACCGCCGCTTCGGCTGGGCCTCGGCCCGCCTGGACGACATCGCCGGCTGGCCCGGAGCCCGCCTCACGGCCGCCCTCGCGATCCTCGCGGGCCCCGACCCGCGCGGCGCCTGGCGCGTGGCCCGGCGCGACGCCTCCCGCCACCCCAGCCCCAACGCGGGCCCCGTGGAGGCCGCGTTCGCGGGCGCGCTCGGCGTGCGGCTGGGCGGCACCCTCGCCTACGCGGGCCGCGTCGAACACCGGCCCGTACTGGGCGCGGAGAACCGCCCCGTACGGACGGACGACATCGAGCGCGCGGTACGCCTCTCGCGCCGGGTGTCGCTGCTGGCCCTGGGGACGGCGGTGGCGGCCCGCGCAGTGGGCAGCCTGTTGACGACGCCAAGGACGACAAGGACGGCAACGACGGCAAGAACGGCAAGGAGGAGCCGGTGACGGCTGACAGGAGCGGGCCCGCGGGCCCGCTGGGCGGGGGCCTGCTGGTGGCCGGCACCACCTCGGACGCGGGCAAGAGCGTGGTGACGGCCGGCATCTGCCGCTGGCTGGCCCGCAAGGGCGTCAAGGTCGCGCCGTTCAAGGCGCAGAACATGTCGCTCAACTCGTACGTGACGCGCGAGGGCGCGGAGATAGGCCGCGCGCAGGCGATGCAGGCCGCGGCGGCCCGGGTCGAGCCGAGCGCGCTCATGAACCCGGTCCTGCTGAAGCCGGGCGGGGACCGCAGCAGCCAGGTGGTGCTGATGGGCAAGCCCGTCGGCGAGCTCAGCGCTCGCGGCTACCACGCGGGCCGCCAGGAGCAGCTGTTCGGCACGGTGACGGAGTGCCTGGCCGAACTGCGGCGCACCCACGACGCGGTCATCTGCGAGGGTGCCGGCAGCCCGGCCGAGATCAACCTGCGGCGCAGCGACATCGTCAACATGGGCATCGCGCGGGCCGCCCGGCTGCCCGTGGTCGTGGTCGGCGACATCGACCGCGGCGGCGTCTTCGCGTCCTTCTTCGGCACGACAGCACTGCTGTCGCCGGAGGACCAGGAGCTGGTGGCGGGCTACATCGTCAACAAGTTCCGGGGCGACGTGACGCTGCTGGAGCCGGGCCTGGACATGCTCCGCGACCTGACGGGCCGGCGGACGTTCGGCGTCCTGCCGTTCGCGCACGGCCTCGGCATCGACGAGGAGGACGGCCTGCGGGTCTCCCTGCGGGGCGCGGTCCGCGAGTCGGTGGTGGCGCCGCCGCACGGGGCGGACGTGCTGCGGGTCGCGGTGTGCGCGGTGCCGCTGATGTCGAACTTCACGGACGTGGACGCACTGGCGGCCGAGCCGGGCGTCGTGGTGCGCTTCGTCGACCGCCCGGAGGAGCTCGCCGACGCCGACCTGGTGGTCGTGCCGGGCACGCGCGGCACGGTGCGGGCGCTGGCGTGGCTGCGCGAGCGCGGCCTGGCGGACGCCCTGGCGCGGCGCGCGGCGGAGGGCCGTCCCGTGCTGGGCATCTGCGGCGGCTTCCAGGTGCTGGGCGAGCGCATCGAGGACGAGGTGGAGTCCCGGGCGGGCGTGGTCGAGGGGCTGGGCCTGCTGCCGGTGCGGGTGCGGTTCGCGGCGGAGAAGACGCTGGCGAGACCGGTCGGCACGGCCCTGGGCGAGCCCGTGGAGGGCTACGAGATCCACCACGGCGTCGCGGACGTCCTGGGCGGCGACGAGCCGTTCCTGGACGGCTGCCGGGTGGGCGCGGTGTGGGGCACGCACTGGCACGGCTCCCTGGAGAGCGACGGCTTCCGCCGGGCGTTCCTGCGGCGCGTCGCGGAGGCGGCGGGCAGGGCGTTCGTCCCGGCCCCGGACACGTCGTTCGCCGCGCTGCGGGAGGAACAGCTGGACCGGCTGGGCGACCTGATAGAGGAACACGCGGACACGGACGCGCTGCTGCGGCTGATCGAGGACGGGGTGCCGGGCGGAGTGCCGTTCATACCGCCCGGGGCGCCGTGAGCACGATGATCCCCGCATGCGCGGGGATGACAGCAGCCGATCCACCAGGTGATCGCCGAGCAAAGGAACACCCCCGCTAACGCGGGGACAACGGTTGCACCATCGCACGCGGCGCAGCCGCTGACGAACATTCCCGGTCCGATTACCTCGAAAGGGATATCACCTGATGGCTTCGGCTACCTACCCGTTCACCGCGATCGTCGGGATGGACGACATGCGGCTGGGCCTCCTGCTCAACGCCGTCTCGCCGTCGATCGGCGGAGTTCTCGTGCGAGGCGAGAAGGGCACCGCCAAATCCACTGCGGTACGAGCGCTTTCGGCGCTGCTGCCGGAGATCGACGTCGTCGTGGGTTGCCGTTTCTCCTGCGACCCGGCAGCACCCGATCCCGCGTGCCCGGACGGGCCGCATGCGAGCGCCGCGGTCGAGGGCCGCCCCGCCCGGATGGTCGAGCTCCCCGTCGGCGCTTCCGAGGACCGCCTCGTCGGTGCACTCGACATCGAGCGGGCCCTGGCGGAGGGCGTCAAAGCCTTCGAGCCCGGCCTGCTCGCCGAGGCGCACCGAGGGGTGCTCTATGTCGACGAGGTCAACCTCTTGCACGACCACCTCATCGACAGCTTGCTGGACGCGGCCGCCATGGGAGCCGCTCACGTCGAACGCGAGGGCGTCTCCGTCCGTCACGCGTCCCGTTTCCTCCTCGTCGGCACCATGAACCCCGAGGAGGGCGAGCTCCGCCCGCAGCTCCTGGACCGCTTCGGCCTGACCGTCGAGGTCGCCGCCTCGCGCGAGGCCGACGAGCGGGTGGAGGTCGTGCGCCGCCGGCTCGCCTTCGACGAGGACCCGGCCGCGTTCACCGCGAAGTGGGCCGCCGAGGAGGAGACCCTGCGCGAGCGGATCGCCGCCGCCCGCGCGCTGCTGCCGTCCGTACGGCTGGGCGACGGCGCGCTGCGCCGCATAGCCGCCGTCTGCGCGGGCTTCGAGGTGGACGGCATGCGCGCGGACATCGTGACCGCGCGGACGGCATCGGCGCTGGCCGCGTGGGCGGGCCGTACGGACGTGCTGGCCGAGGACGTACGGCAGGCCGCGCTGCTGGCGCTGCCGCACCGCCGCCGCCGCAACCCCTTCGACGCCCCCGGCATGGACGAGGACAAGCTGGACGAGATCCTCAACGGCTTCGAGGACGAGGACCCCGATCCGGAGCCCGAGCCGGAAGGGCCGGAGGGGACGGACGGGCCGGAGGGTCCGGACGACGACGGCCCCGGCGACGGCGGTCCCGGGGGCGGCGGCCCCGACGGCGGCGGGCAGCAGCCCCCGCAGGACGGCCGAGGACCCGAGAGCACGCCCGACGTACCGCAGCAGCGGCAGGATCCCACCGGCTCCGGCCCTGCCTCTCCGGAATCCCCGGACGCCCCCGAAGGCGCGCCCGCGACCGGAGAGGCCGCCGAAGCTCCCGCCGTCGCCGCCTCAGCGCCCTTCCGGACCCGCAGGCTCGACGTTCCCGGCCTCGGCGAGGGAGCCGACGGCCGCCGCTCGCGGGCGCGCACGGCGCACGGCCGGACGACCGGTTCCCGCCGCCCTCGCGGCACCCTGTCCCGGCTGCACCTGGCCGCGACGGTGCAGGCGGCCGCCCCGCACCAGCGGGCGCGCGGGCGCAGCGGCCCCGGCCTGCTCGTGCGCCGCGACGACCTGCGGGAGGCGGTGCGCGAGGGCCGGGAGGGCAATCTCGTGCTGTTCGTCGTGGACGCCTCCGGCTCCATGGCGGCCCGCAAGCGGATGAGCGCCGTCAAGGGCGCGGTGCTGTCGCTGCTGCTGGACGCGTACCAGCGCCGCGACAAGATCGGCATGATCACGTTCCGCGGCGCGGACGCCGAGGTGGCGCTGCCGCCGACGTCGTCGGTGGACGCCGGCGCGGCCCGGCTGGAAAAGCTGCCGACGGGCGGCCGCACGCCGCTCGCGGCCGGCCTGCTGCGGGCGCACGAGGTGCTGCGGGTGGAGCGGCTGCGCGACCCGTCGCGGCGGCCGCTGCTGGTCGTGGTGACGGACGGCCGGGCGACGGGCGGCCCAGAGCCGCTGCAGCGGGCGGCGCGGGCCGCGCGGCTGCTGGCGGGCGAGGGCACGGCGTCGGTGGTCGTGGACTGCGAGGCCGGGCCCGTACGCCTCGGGCTCGCCGCCGAACTGGGCCGGGAACTGCGCGGCCCCGTCGTGACGCTCGACGAACTGCGCGCGGACAGCATCTCCGCGCTCGTGCACACCGTACGGACCACTCACACCAGGAGGGCCGCGTAATGCCCAAGGGACAGCCGACCACCGTTCCCGACGACGGCCTCACGACGCGTCAGCGCCGCAACCGGCCGCTCGTCTTCGTCCACACCGGCATCGGCAAGGGCAAGTCGACGGCGGCGTTCGGCCTGGCGCTGCGGGCCTGGAACCAGGGCTGGCCGATCGGGGTGTTCCAGTTCGTGAAGTCGGCGAAGTGGAAGGTCGGCGAGGAGAACGCGCTGCGGGTGCTCGGTGCGTCGGGCGAGGGCGGCACCGTCGACTGGCACAAGATGGGCGAGGGCTGGTCGTGGATCCAGCGCGACCCCAAGGACGGGGAGCTCAGCAACGAGGACAAGGCCCGGGAGGGCTGGGAGCAGGTCAAGCGCGACCTCGCGGCCGAGCGGTACAAGCTGTACGTGCTGGACGAGTTCGCCTACCCCCTGCACTGGGGGTGGATCGACACGGACGAGGTGGTCGACGTGCTGCGCAACCGCCCCGGCACCCAGCACGTGGTCATCACGGGCCGCAACGCCCCGGAGAAGCTGGTGGAGTTCGCGGACCTGGTGACGGACATGTCGAAGGTCAAGCACCCGATGGACACGGGCCAGAAGGGCCAGCGGGGCATCGAATGGTGAGCGTCGGATGGTGACCGAACAGTGAATACGCACGTCCCCCGCCTGGTCATCGCCGCGCCGGCCTCCGGCAGCGGCAAGACCACGGTGGCCACCGGCCTGATGCGGGCCTTCGCCGACGCGGGCCTCGCCGTGTCGCCGCACAAGGTCGGCCCGGACTACATCGACCCGGGCTACCACGCGCTCGCGACCGGCCGCCCGGGCCGCAACCTCGACGCGTACATGTGCGGCCCGGAGCGGATCGCCCCGCTGTTCCTGCACGGGGCCGCGGGTTGCGACATCGCGGTGGTCGAGGGCGTGATGGGCCTGTACGACGGGGCGAGCGGGCAGGGCGAGCTGGCGTCGACGGCGCACGTCGCGAAGCTGCTCAAGGCGCCGGTCGTGCTGGTCGTGGACGCGTCGTCGCAGTCGCGCTCGGTGGCCGCGCTGGTGCACGGCTTCGCGTCCTGGGACCCGGAGGTACGGGTCGCGGGCGTCATCCTCAACAAGGTCGGCTCGGACCGCCACGAGGCGCTCCTGCGGGAGGCCCTGACGGAGTCGGGCGTGCCGGTGCTGGGCGCGGTGCGCCGCGTCCAGCAGGCGCACACGCCGTCCCGTCACCTGGGCCTCGTCCCGGTGGCGGAGCGCAGCACCGAGGCGGTGGAGGCGGTGGCGGCCCAGGCGGCCCAGGTAAGGGCGGGTTGCGACCTGCAGGGCTTGCTGGCCCTGGCGCGCAGTGCACCACCCCTCACCGATGCCGCTTGGGAACCTGGTTTGTGGGCAGGCGTCCCGCAGGGCGGGACGGGTGGGCACAAACCGCCCACCGGCCCGCACCCGGACAACAAGCCGGTGATCGCCGTAGCCGGCGGCCCGGCGTTCACCTTCTCGTACACGGAACACACGGAACTGCTCCGAGCCGCAGGCGCCGACGTGGCAACGTTCGACCCACTGAGGGACGAGGCCCTGCCAGAGAACACCGCCGCCCTGGTAATCGGCGGCGGCTTCCCCGAGATCTACGCCCCGGAACTCTCCGCCAACGAACCGCTCCGCAAGCAGGTCGCCGCCCTCGCGGCAACCGGTGCCCCGGTCATCGCCGAGTGCGCGGGCCTGCTCTACCTCTCCCGTTCGCTGGACGGCAAGCCGATGTGCGGCGTGCTGCCCGCGGACGCCCGGATGTCCGGCCGCCTGACCCTCGGCTACCGCGAGGCCGTGGCGATCGCGGACAACCCGCTGGCGCAGGCCGGCACCCGCGTCCGGGGCCACGAGTTCCACCGCACGGTGACGGAGCCGGGCGCGGGCGCGGCCCCCGCGTGGGGCTTCACCCATCCGGAGCGCCGCACGGAGGGGTTCGTGCTGGGCGGGGTCCACGCCTCGTACCTGCACGTGCACTGGGCGGGCGCCCCCGGCGCGGCCGCCCGGCTCGTGGCGGCGGCAGCGGCAGCGGCCACGGCCCGCGGGTGACGCCGGTGGTCTCCGTCTACGTGGGCGTGGGCGCCCGCCGCGGCGTGCCGGCCGCGGAGGTGCTGGAACTGATCGAGCAGACGCTCGCCGAAGCGGGGACGGGGACGGCCGTACCGCGGCCGTCCGCGCTGGCGACGGTGGACGCGAAGGCGTACGAGGCCGGCCTGCTGGAGGCAGCCGCCCGGCTGGGCGTACCGCTGCGGTCCTACGGCCCCGACGCCCTGTCACAGGTCGCCGTACCGAGCGCGTCGGCGGCGGCCGCGCTGACCGCAGTGGGCACGCCCTCCGTGGCGGAGGCGGCGGCGCTGATGGCGGCCGGGCCGGGTGCCGTCCTGGCCGTGGGGAAGCGGAAGTCGGCGCGGGCGACGTGCGCGGTCGCGTACGGACCCGCTTGACGGTCCTTCGGCGGCCGTCAGTACCGTTTCCGGGTGGGCCGCACGCGCCCGCCGACGACCACCCGGCACTCATCCGGCACTCATCCGGCACTCACAAGAAGGCGGCCCGCGGCCATGCACACTCCCAGCGAACCCGACCTGCGCCACCACGGTGACGCCGAAGTGCGGGGTGCCGGCGCGGAGCTGACGGACCTCGCCGTGAACGTGCGGGCGGGCACGCCGCCTGTGTGGCTGCGTGAGCGCATCGCCGCGTCGCTGGACGGGCTCGCCGCGTACCCGGACGGGCGGGCCGCGCGGCGCGCGGTGGCGGCGCGGCACGGGCTGCCGGAGGAGCGGGTGCTGCTGACGGCGGGTGCGGCCGAGGCGTTCGTGCTCATCGCGCGGGCGCTGCGGGTGCGGCGGCCGGTCGTGGTGCACCCGCAGTTCACGGAGCCGGAGGCGGCGCTGCGGGACGCGGGGCACCAGGTGGAGCGGGTGCTGCTCGACGAGGCGGACGGCTTCCGGCTGGACCCGCGGGCGGTGCCCGGCGACGCGGACCTGGTCGTCGTCGGAAATCCGACGAACCCGACGTCCGTGCTCCACCCGGCGCGCGACCTCGCCCGGCTGGCCCGGCCGGGCCGGACGCTCGTCGTGGACGAGGCGTTCATGGACGCGGTGCCGGGCGAGACGGAGTCCCTGGCGTCGGTCACGGACCTGCCGGGGCTGATCGTGCTGCGCAGCCTCACCAAGACGTGGGGGCTGGCGGGTCTGCGCATCGGCTACGTCCTCGCCTCGCCGGGGACCATAGCCCGGCTGGAGCGCGCGCAGCCGCTGTGGCCGGTGTCGTCGCCGGCGCTGGCGGCGGCGGAGGCGTGCAGCGCTCCCCCGGCGCTCGCGGAGGCGGAGCGCGCGGCGCGCCGGCTCGCCGACGACCGGACGTATCTGGCGGCCGCGGTCGGCCAGTTCGAGGGGGTGCGGGTGCACGGGCCGGCGGCCGGGCCGTTCCTGCTGATCCGGGTGCGGGGTGCGGCGGCCGTACGGGGCAGGCTGCGCGGGCTGGGGTTCGCGGTGCGGCGCGGCGACACGTTTCCGGGGCTGGGGCCGGACTACCTGCGCCTTGCGGTCCGGGACCGCGCGACGACGGACCGCTTCGCGGAGGCCCTCGGAAAGGCGCTCGCCGAGGGGCTCGCCGAGGGGTGAGACCGGCTCTGGCCGCGGTGCGCGGGTGATCGCTAAGGTGCCGCCGTATGGCGACCCCTCGAATAGCCCCGGCGGCCCCGGCCGCCGCCGACCGGACGGCGCGGCTGGCCGTCACCGTGTTCCCGTTGCTCGTCGTCGCGGCCGGAGGGCTGGGGCTCGCCGCGCCCTCGCACTTCACCGGCTGGGCGCCGGCCGTGCCGTACCTGCTGGGCGTCGTGATGTTCACGATGGGGCTCACGCTGACCGGTGACGACTTCCGGGCGGTCGCCAAGCGGCCGTGGGCGGTCGGGCTCGGCCTCGTCGCCCACTACGTGATCATGCCGGGGCTGGGCTGGCTGATCGCTACGGCGCTGGGGCTGCCGCCGCAACTGGCGGCCGGAGTGATCCTGGTCGGCTGCGCGCCGAGCGGGACGGCGTCCAACGTGGTCACGTACCTGGCGCGCGGGGACGTCGCCCTGTCGGTGTCCGTCGCGACCGTGTCGACGCTCGTCGCGCCGCTGGTCACACCGCCGTTGACGCTGCTGCTGGCGGACCGGTTCCTGGACGTGGACGCGGGCGCCATGTTCACCGACATCCTCAAGACCGTGCTCGTGCCGGTGGTCGGCGGGGCGCTGGTGCGGATGGCGGCGGGGCGGCGCGTC
The DNA here is from genome assembly GCF_051386535.1 of Streptomyces sp. URMC 127. NCBI lineage: Bacteria > Bacillati > Actinomycetota > Actinomycetes > Kitasatosporales > Streptomycetaceae > Streptomyces > Streptomyces sp. URMC 127. Next base: position 5,544 of record NZ_JBPQTW010000025.1, on the reverse strand, counting down.
GCCCGGGTGCTGGGGGTGCTGCCCTCCCTGTCGGCGCTGACGATCGCCGTGCTCGTGCTGATCGTGGTGTCGGGCAGCGCGGCGCGGATCAAGGACGCGGCGGCGCTCGTCCTGCTCGCCGTCGTCCTCCACAACGGGCTGGGCCTGGCCCTCGGCTACGCGGCGGGCCGCGCGGCCCGCCTGGGCCGGCCGTCGAGCCGCGCCATGGCCTTCGAGGTGGGCATGCAGAACTCGGGCCTGGCCGCGTCCCTGGCAACGGCCCACTTCAGCCCGGCGGCGGCCCTGCCCGCGGCGGTCTTCTCGGTATGGCACAACGTTTCGGGGGCGGCGGTGGCGGCCTGGATGTCCCGCGGGGCGCCTCCGGCGCGGTAGAAAGCACGACGGCCGGCCCGCCCGTCTCTCCCGCCGCCGCGGCGCGCAACCGCACGAGACCTCACCGGCGGTGCCACGCCCGGCTCAGGCGAGCCCGGCACCGCCGGACACCACCGTCGTGGCCGGTCGCCGCCGCGGCGGAGGGACGCCCCCCGTCAGCGGATCACCCGCCCCCGTAGGATCACGCGGCTCGGGGAGGCGAGGACGCGGACGTCCGCGCGGGGGTCCGAGCCGTAGACGACGACGTCGGCCGGGGCGCCCTCTTCGAGGCCGGGGCGGCCGAGCCAGGCGCGGGCCGCCCACGTCGTGGCGGCGAGGGCGTCGACCGGCGGGATGCCCGCCTTGACGAGCTCGGCGACCTCCTGGCCGACCAGGCCGTGGGCGAGGGAGCCCCCCGCGTCCGTACCGACGAAGACGGGGATGCCCGCGTCGTACGCCGCCCGCACCGTGTCGTAGCGGCGCGCGTGCAGGCGCCGCATGTGGTCCGCCCAGCGCGGGAACTTCGCCTCGCCGCCCTCCGCGAGCCGCGGGAACGTCGCGATGTTGACCAGCGTCGGCACGATGGCGACGCCCCGCTCCGCGAACAGCGGAATCGTGTCCTCGGTGAGCCCGGTGGCGTGCTCGATGCAGTCGATGCCCGCCTCCACCAGCGGCGCCAGGCTCTCCTCCGCGAAGCAGTGCGCCGTCACCCGCGCCCCGAGCCGGTGCGCCTCGGCGATGGCCGCCCGCACCTCGCCGCGCGGCCAGCAGGCGGACAGGTCACCGGTCTCGCGGTCGATCCAGTCGCCGACGAGCTTGACCCAGCCGTCCCCGCGCCGCGCCTCCCGCGCCACGTACGCGACGAGGTCCTGCGGCTCGATCTCGTGCGCGTAGTTGCGGATGTACCGGCGGGTGCGCGCGATGTGCCGGCCGGCGCGGATGATGCGCGGCAGGTCCTCGCGCTCGTCGATCCAGCGCGTGTCCGAGGGCGAGCCGGCGTCCCGCAGGAGGAGCGCTCCCGCGTCGCGGTCGGTCATCGCCTGCTTCTCGCTCGTGGACGCGTCGACGGGCCCGTGGGCGTCGAGGCCCACGTGGCAGTGGGCGTCCACGAGCCCGGGCAGCGCCCAGCCCTCGACCGTGGTGACGTCCCGCGCCCCCACCGGCCGTTCGAAGGTGATCCGGCCGCCGACGACCCACAGCTCGTCGCGCACCCCGCCCTCCGGGTCCGCGCCGACGAGCACCCGCCCCTTGATGTGCAGCACACCGCTGTCGCTCATGGACCGCACTGTACGAGCCCGCTCCTCCCGCGCGCCAAGGGGCCGCCGGCATCAGGGCCCCGGCCGCCCCGGCGGACCCCGGGAAATTCCCCGGACCCGCCCTTTCCTATTTCACACAGACAACTCCCCGCGCATTCTCCTTCCCGCTTTCCCGCAGCCTAAACACAGCGTTTTCCTTACGTTTCCGCAAGGGAATTCACCCGCCCCGCGATCACCTGTGACGCACTCCACACACCACACCCTTCGTCCGGTTATTTCCGGGCAAACCACCCTACATCTCCCCCGTCTCGCCCGCCCACGCACCTTCGCGCGATAACACAACCACCCGCCGCCGGGTAACCCGCACCCCCGGTGCGATTTCCGATGCGCATCGGTAAATTCCCTCGGCATGACCGCCGCACAAGCAGACCTTGCACGTGCCCGCCCCGCCTCCGTCCGGGAATTCCCCGGAATTCCGGAGGGCCTCACGCTCGACGTCCCGCGCGCCGGCGACGGAGCCGCGATCTGGCGCATCGCCCGCGACTCGGGAACCCTGGACCTCAACTCCTCGTACAGCTACCTGCTGTGGTGCCGCGACTTCGCCGCCACCTCGGCCGTCGCCCGCCGCACCGGCGACGGGGCGCCCGCCGGCTTCATCACCGGCTACATCCGCCCCGCCCGCCCCCGCACCCTCATGGTCTGGCAGGTGGGCGTGGACCGCCCCCACCGCGGCCGCGGCGTGGCCGCGGCGATGCTGGACGGCCTCGTCGCCCGGCTGGCCCGCGAGACCGGCGGCCTCGACGGGATCGAGACCACCGTCACGCCCGGCAACACCGCCTCCAACCGCCTCTTCGCCTCCTTCGCCGAACGGCACGGCGCCACCGTCGAACGCGAAGTCCTCTTCCACGGCGGCCTGTTCCCCGAGGACGGCCACGACCCCGAAGTGCTGCACCGCATCGGCCCCCTCAGGCACTGAAGGCGCTGAAGGCGCTGAAGGCGCTGAAGGCACTGACCGAACGCGCTCACAGCACCCCGTACGCACCAAAACGCACCGAACGCAGCGAACGAACGCACCGACAGGAGCAGCCCATGACCATCACCCCGCCCGCCCTCAGCGTCTTCGAGGCCCTGGAGTCGGAGGTCCGCAGCTACTGCCGCAGCTGGCCCGCGGTCTTCGACCGGGCCCAGGGCAGCCGGATGTACGACGAGGACGGCCACACCTACCTCGACTTCTTCGCCGGCGCCGGGGCGCTCAACTACGGCCACAACAACCCGGTCCTCAAACGCGCCCTGATCGATTACATCGAACGCGACGGCGTCACCCACGGCCTGGACATGGGGACCACCGCCAAGCGCGCCTTCCTGGAGGCCTTCCAGAACGTCGTGCTGCGCCCGCGCGACCTGCCGTACAAGGTGATGTTCCCCGGCCCGACGGGCACCAACGCCGTCGAGGCCGCGCTCAAGCTCGCCCGCAAGGTCAAGGGCCGCGAGGCGATCGTGTCCTTCACCAACGCCTTCCACGGCATGTCGCTCGGTTCGCTCGCCGTCACCGGCAACGCCTTCAAGCGGGCCGGCGCGGGCATCCCCCTCGTGCACGGCACGCCCATGCCCTTCGACCACTACCTGGACGACCAGGTGCCCGACTTCCTGTGGTTCGAGCGGCTGCTCGCCGACCAGGGCTCGGGCCTGAACACCCCCGCCGCCGTCATCGTCGAGACGGTGCAGGGCGAGGGCGGCATCAACGTCGCCCGCCCCGAGTGGCTGCGCGGGCTCGCCGCGCTGTGCGAGCGGCACGACATGCTGCTGATCGTCGACGACATCCAGATGGGCTGCGGCCGCACCGGCGCCTTCTTCTCCTTCGAGGAGGCGGGCATCACCCCGGACATCGTGACCCTGTCGAAGTCCATCGGCGGCTACGGGCTCCCCATGTCGCTCACCCTCTTCCGCCCGGAGCTCGACGTGTGGGAGCCCGGCGAGCACAACGGCACGTTCCGCGGCAACAACCCGTCCTTCGTGACCGCGGCCGCGGCGCTCGACGCGTACTGGACCGACGGGCAGATGGAGAAGCAGACCCTCGCCCGCGGCGAGCAGGCCGAGGAGGCGCTGCGCGCGATCTGCGCCGAGCATCCGGAGCTGGGGGCGCGGTACCGGGGCCGCGGGCTGGTGTGGGGCCTGGAGTTCGCCGACAAGGACCGCGCCTCCGCCGTCTCCCGGCGGGCCTTCGAGCTCGGGCTGCTCGTCGAGACGTCCGGCCCGGAGGGCGAGGTCGTCAAGCTGCTGCCCGCGCTGACGATCTCGCCCGAGGAGCTCGACGAGGGGCTGCGGATCCTGGCCCGCGCGGTCCGCGAGACGGCCTGAACCCGCACCCCGCACCCCTCAGGTAAAGAACGGTTAGAGAAAGGCAGTTCATCATGATCGTCCGTTCCCTCCAGGACATCGAAGGCACCGACCGGCATGTCAAGGCGCGCAGCGGTACGTGGGAGAGCAAGCGGATCGTCCTCGCCAAGGAGCGGGTGGGCTTCTCCCTGCACGAGACCGTCCTCTACGCCGGGACCGAGACGTCCATGTGGTACGCCAACCACATCGAGGCCGTGCTGTGCGTGGAGGGCGAGGCCGAGCTCACCGACGACGAGACCGGCGAGACGCACTGGATCTCGCCCGGCACGATGTACCTCCTCGACGGCCACGAGCGGCACACCCTGCGGCCGAAGACCGACTTCCGCTGCGTGTGCGTCTTCAACCCGCCGGTCACCGGACGGGAGGACCACGACGAGAACGGCGTCTACCCGCTGCTGACGGAGGAGGGCTGAACGATGGCCGCGGTCACCGACCTCTACCCCACGCGCGGCACGCACGAGGCCGCCGTTCCGCGGCAGGACCCCGTGGTGTGGCCGTCGGACTCCGGGGCCCCGGCCCCCGGGCCGATCGACGCGGCCGCCCTCGCGGGCTACGAGCGCGACGGCTTCCTCACCGTGGACGAGCTGATCACACCGGACGAGGTGGCCGCCCTGCGCGCCGAACTCGACCGGCTGATCGCCGATCCGGCGGTGCGGGCCGACGAGAGAGCGGTCGTCGAACCGCACTCGCAGGACGTGCGGTCGGTGTTCGAGGTGCACCGGATCAGCGAGGTGTTCGCGGAGCTCGTGCGCGATCCGCGGGTCGTCGGGCGGGCCCGGCAGATCCTCGGCTCGGACGTCTACGTCCACCAGTCGCGGGTCAACGTCAAACCGGGCTTCGGGGCCGCCGGGTTCTACTGGCACTCCGACTTCGAGACGTGGCACGCGGAGGACGGGCTGCCGCGGATGCGGACGGTGTCGGTGTCGATCGCCCTGACGGAGAACCTCCCCACCAACGGCAGCCTGATGATCATGCCGGGGTCGCACCGGACGTTCCTGGGCTGCGCGGGGGTGACGCCGCGGGACAACTACAAGCGGTCCCTGCGCATGCAGGAGGCGGGCACGCCCTCGGACACGGCCCTCGCCGAGCTGGCGGGCCGGCACGGCATACGGCTCTTCACCGGCCCGGCCGGCTCGGCGACGTGGTTCGACTGCAACTGCATGCACGGTTCGGGCGACAACATCACGCCGTACGCGCGGAGCAATGTGTTCGTCGTCTTCAACAGCGTGGAGAACGCGGCGCGGGAGCCCTACGCGGCCCCGGCCCGCCGCCCGCCCTTCATCGGCGCACGCGACTTCACACCGGTGAGGTAGGGGACGGCCTCCGGCGGTGCCGTACGGGCTTCGGGCCTGTAAGGCACCGCCGGAGGCCACCGTCGTGGCGATTCGCCACGGCGGCGGAACACGAACCGGAGCCCGGCATACTCCCCCGCCGCGGCGGCGCGCAGGCCCCGCGGACGCATCCGGCGGTGCCGAACCGGCGCCAGCCCGCGCGGCACCGCCGACCACCACAGCGGATGGGGTGGGCCGGAGCCCCGCCC